>JAWWBT010000001.1:0-111008 GCA_033720815.1 Gammaproteobacteria bacterium
CACGACATCCAGGAGCGGACAGGTGTCGACATCCCCTTCATCTTCGAAAAGGAAGGCGAGGAAGGGTTCAGGCGCCGTGAAACGCGATCGCTCCTGGCGCTGCTGGATAAACCCGGATGCGTCATCGCGACAGGTGGCGGAGCCATACTTGCCAACGAGAACCGTCAAGCCATGAAGGAACACGCGCTTGTCGTATTCCTGGCCGCGAGCGTCGAAACCCAGCTTCGTCGCACGAAACGCGGACGCCACCGCCCCCTGCTTGACCAGCCAGACCCGGAGGCCATCCTGCGCGAGCTCTACGCCAGGCGCCTGCCCCTCTACCGGGACGCCGCTGACCTCGAGATCGACACCGATGGCCAGCATGTCGAAGAAGTCGCGAAGCGCCTCTTGCAACGCCTCCGCGAGGAACACGAGGTTCTTTTCGATGCATGAACTGCGACTTGAATTCCGCAGCCCGTCACGACATGGCTACGCCATCCGGATTGGTAGCGGAGCACTGGATTGTCTGAAGGCGTTCCGGAACCGGCGCTGCCTGGTCGTTTCGGACAGCCATGTCGCACCTCACTACCTCCAGCGCGTACAGCAACTGCTGGACGACGAATCGGAAGCCCTGGTGTTGCCTGCAGGTGAGAAGCACAAGGACATCGACAGCCTCAATGCGATCTGGCGGGAGCTTGCCACTCGCAAGCTGCCGCGCGACGGTCTGCTTGTCGCACTCGGCGGCGGCGTGATTGGCGATATCACCGGGTTCGCTGCTGCGACGTGGATGCGAGGCACCCCGTTCATCCAGCTTCCCACCACCCTCCTCGCCCAGGTCGATGCATCAGTGGGGGGCAAGACGGCGATCAACCTGCCCGATGGCAAGAACCTGGTCGGCGCCTTTCACCAGCCGGAAGCAGTTCTCGTTGATACCGATACGCTGGCAACCCTCCCCGACCGGGAATACTCGGCCGGGCTGGCGGAAGTGGTGAAGGCCGCACTGATTTCCGGCCCCGGCTTCCTGGACTGGCTGCAGCAGAATAGGGACGCGATAGCGAACCGTGAGCCGGCTGTGGTCGAAGAAGCCATCCTGCGCAGTTGCCAACTGAAGGCTGATATTGTCACCGAGGACGAGCGTGAAACGGGCCGGCGAGCCTTGCTGAACCTCGGCCACACCTTCGGTCACGCCATCGAAACCGGGCTCGGTCATGGTGAATGGTTGCACGGTGAAGCCGTCGCCGCCGGCCTTATGCTCGCACTCGATCTTTCCGAAACCGTATTGGGCCTGGATACCGGCTTGCGGCCACGAGTGGCGGCACTCTTGGAGGCATTCGACTTGCCGGTTGCACTCCCACCGGCATTGACAGCAGAACGCCTGATGGACCTCATGGCGGGCGACAAGAAGGTCGACGCCGCCGGCTGGAAGCTGATCCTCGTGGCCACACCCGGTGATGTACGCATCGTTCGCGACACGCGTGAAGAAGATATCCGGCGAGTTCTCGAAAATCCCGCCTGAAGCGGCCCAGACCGGGGTGGCGATGGTAGAATGGCGCCCTTTCGACGCCTGACCCGCCAGGTTTATTGACGGAGCCCGCCATGAGCGACAACAGCCTGATTTCCGACAAGCCCATCAACAACCAGGACCGCCTGATCTGCGCACTGGACGTCCCTGACGCCGATTCCGCACGTGCCCTGGTCAACGAGCTGGGTGATTCGGTCAGCTTCTACAAGATCGGCCTTGAACTGTGCATGGCCGGTGGCTATTTCGAGCTCCTGGACTGGCTGGTCGCGCAGGACAAGAAAGTATTTGTCGACCTCAAGTTCTTCGATGTTCCCGCCACCGTCGGCGCCGCCATCGAGCGCCTCAGCCACCGTGGCGCGACCTTTGCCACCGTGCATGGCAACCAGGCCATCATGGAAGCCGCTGCGGAAAAGAAAGGCGACCTGGGCATCCTCGCCGTAACCGTCCTCACCAGCCTCGATCGGGGCGATCTTGATGACCTTGGCTTCCAGTGCAACGTCGAGGAACTCGTTCTCTCGCGAGCACGCAGGGCCCTGGAAGCAGGCTGCGACGGTGTGGTCTCCTCGGGGCTGGAGGCCGAAAAGCTGCGGGCAAGCATCGACCATCGCCTGATGGTCGTCACGCCGGGTATCCGCCCGGTCGACAATCGCCCGGAAGACGACCAGAAACGGGTCGTGTCGCCGACAGATGCCTTCCGCAACGGCGCGGACTACATCGTGGTTGGCCGCCCGATCCGGGGCGCAGCCGAGCCGCGCGCCGCTGCCGAAGCCATCCAGCAGGAAATTTCCGCCGTCTTCGGAGACCAGAAATGAGCGAACTGCAGAATGACCGCCTCTTGCGCGCCCTGCTGCGCGAGCCCGTGGACCGCACCCCGGTCTGGATGATGCGCCAGGCAGGGCGTTACCTGCCCGAGTACAGGGCCACGCGCGAAAAGGCCGGCAGCTTCGTCAAGCTGATGAAGAACCCGGAACTCGCCTGTGAAGTTACCCTGCAGCCGCTCGAGCGCTATCCGCTGGATGCAGCGATCCTGTTCTCGGACATTCTCACTATCCCCGACGCGATGGGTTGCGGCCTCTATTTCGTGAAGGGTGAAGGACCCAGGTTCGAGAACCCGGTGCGCGACCGCGCCGGTGTGGATTCACTGGGCATGCCGGACCCGGAAGACGACCTTGGCTACGTGATGGACGCCGTGCGAACCATTCGCAAGGCGCTCGACGGTCGCGTGCCACTGATCGGATTCTCTGGCAGCCCATGGACCCTGGCGACCTACATGGTGGAAGGCGGCTCCAGCAAGGATTTCTCCCGCATCAAGGGAATGCTGTACAGCCAGCCCGACGTGCTTCACGCGCTCCTGGACAAGCTCGCAGACAGCGTTGCCAGCTACCTCACGGCACAGGTGCAGGCCGGCGCACAGGCGCTGCAGATCTTCGACACCTGGGGTGGCAGCCTCAGTAACGCCGCCTATCGCGAATTCTCCCTGCAGTACATGCAGAAGATCGTCGCCAGGCTGCCGCGCGAACACGAAGGCCGCCGGATCCCGGTCATCCTCTTTACCAAGAATGGCGGACTGTGGCTCGAAGCAATGGCTGAAACGGGTTGCGATGCGCTCGGTCTCGACTGGACCATCAACATCGGTGACGCGCGGCGGCGTGTCGGTGACAAGGTTGCCCTCCAGGGCAACATGGACCCGGGCGCGCTCTACGGCTCGAAGGAACGCATTCGCGAAGAAGTCGGGACGATCCTGAAGGATTTCGGCAAGGGTTCAGGCCATGTATTCAACCTCGGCCACGGCATCACGCCGGGCGTTGACCCTGAACATGCGGGAGCAATGATCGAAGCCGTGGTGGAACTCAGTGGGCAGTACCACGACTGAAACCTTGTCCTGATAGAAAAAAGCCCCGCGATTGCGGGGCTTTTTTATTGGGCTTGAGCAAGACGAGATCAATCGTCGCGCAGCGCCCGGCGCAGGATCTTGCCGACGTTCGTCTTCGGAAGTTCGTCGCGGAATTCGACTTCCTTCGGCACCTTGTAGCCCGTGAGGTTTTCACGGCAGTGCTCGATCAACTCTTCCCTGGTGAGCGAATCGTCCTTCTTCACGACGACGATCTTCACGATTTCACCACTCTTCTCGTCCGGCACACCGATGGCTGCGACCTCGAGCACTTTTTCGTTCATGGCCACGACGTCCTCGATTTCGTTCGGATAGACGTTGAAACCGGAGACGTTGATCATGTCCTTCTTGCGATCGACGATATAGAAGAAACCCTTTTCGTCCATCTTCGCCATGTCGCCGGTACGCAGCCACCCGTCCACCAGTGTCTTGTCGGTTTCATCCGGACGGTTCCAGTAACCCTTCATGACCTGCGGGCCCTTCACGCAAAGTTCACCGACCTCGCCCATCGGCAATTCGTTACCGTCCTCGTCAATCACTTTCTCGTCGGTCGACGGTACCGGCAGGCCGATCGAGCCGGTAAATTCGGGATCCGCGAGCACGTTGGCATTCGTTACCGGCGAGGCCTCGGTCAGGCCGTAACCCTGCGTCAGGCCGCAGCCCGTGACCTTGTGCCATTTCTCGGCGACCGAGCGCTGCACGGCCATGCCGCCACCCATGGTGAACTTGAGTTTCGAGAAGTCCACATCACTGAAGTCCGGGGTATTCAGCAGGCCATTGAACAGGGTATTCACACCGGTAATCGCGGTGAATTCCTCGCTGTTCAGCGTCTTCACGAACGCCTTCATGTCGCGAGGATTGGTGATCAGGATATTCAGCCCGCCCAGGTTCATGAACAGCAGGCAGTTCACCGTCAGCGAGAAGATGTGATAAAGCGGCAAGGCAGTAATGATCTTCTCGTTGCCTTCCTCGAACATGTCGCCAGCCCAGACCTTGAGCTGCAGGAAGTTGGCGATCATGTTGCCGTGGGTCAGCACCGCGCCCTTGGAGACACCGGTGGTACCGCCGGTGTACTGCAGGAAGGCGGTGTCGTCACGCTCAACGTCAACATCTTCCAGGGTCTGCCACTTGCCTTCGGCAATCGCCTTCTTGAAGGAAATGGCATGCGGGATATTCCAGCTCGGCACCATCTTCTTGATGCGCTTGACCACGAAATTGATCAGGGCCTTCTTCGGCTGAGGCAGCATGTCGCCGATCTGCGTGGTCACCACTGTTTCCACTTCGGTCTTGTCGATGACCTTCTCAAGCGTCGCGGCAAAGTTCTCGAGGATCACGATCGCCTTCGCGCCGGAATCCTTCAGCTGGTGCTCGAGTTCCCGGGCGGTGTAGAGCGGGTTCACATTCACGACGACCAGGCCTGCACGAAGCACACCGGCGAGTGCCACCGGGTACTGCAGCAGGTTCGGCATCATGATCGCGACGCGGTCACCCTTCTTCAGGCCCAGTGACTGCTGCAACCAGGCCGCAAAGTAACGGCTCTGCTGGTCCACGTCGGAATACGAAAGCACCGCGCCCATGTTGCTGAACGCCGGCAGGTCCTTGTACCGCTCAAAGCTCGTATTGAGCATGTCCTTCAGCGAGCGGAACTCGGTTACGTCGATTTCTTCAGGCACTCCACTCGGGTAGTGCTTCAGCCAGACTTTTTCGACCACGGCGTGCTCCTTGGTTTTCTTGCAACGGCGCTGCGCTCCTGGACAGGCAGGCGTGAGTGCGACAGCGACATGTCAGGGATGTCTGCTGCTAGATATAGCATCGGGGAATGATGGGGAGCAAGAAAGCCGGCGCGGAAACCGGCCTTAATCAATCGTCGCGGTGGCCCAGTTCGGTACCAAGTCGAGCCAGGCCCTTCTCGATATCCTCACCCAGCGCTATGGCGCCGGCACGCGTGATCGCATCACGGTGCTTGACCGAGGTAAGCCCACCGACTGCCACCGGGATATCCATCTGTTTCACCAGCTCCGGCAGCTCCTTGTCGAGGATGCGTGGAAGCGGCGAGATCGACCCGGAAAGCACGATGCAATCGGCACTGCTGCGCTTTGCGGCCGTCGGCAGTTCATCGAGTGGCAGGTCGGAACCGAGCAGGATCATGCGGTAATCGTGCGTAACCGCGCTGAGCGCAAACAAAAGCAGGCCGATTTCGTGCTGTTCGCCCGGGAAACAGGCACCGAGCAGCTTCGGCCCACGCACGTTGCGCGTGCGGTGGTGGAAACGGGCGCCGAGCTTGTTGCGGAGGTAGACGCCAAAGAAATGCTCTTCCGCGATGCTCCCTTCGGCGGTTTCCCAGCGGCGGCCAAGTTCGCGCAGCAGCGGGATGACGAGACGGCGGGTGACCTCACTGACGGGGTATAGCGACAACGCCTCGTTGTAGGTATCTTCCAGGTCTGCCTCGTCAAAACGGATGATCGCGGCGATCATGCGACCGCGATACCGCGACCAGGCATCGCCGGACTGGCCATCTTCCTGTGCCGCTTCCTGGCGCTCCAGCGCATCACGGACCTGGCCGATGGACACACCCTTGTCGAGCAGGGCCAGGATTCGGTTTATGAGGTCGATGTCTTCCCGCGAATAGAGACGGTGCCCTTTCGGGGTGCGCTGCGGCTTGATCAGGCCGTAGCGTCTTTCCCACGCGCGCAGGGTGACCGAGTTGACCCCGGTCAGGCTCGAAACCGTACGGATCGGATAGAGATCCCCCTCCGCTCGCGCTTCCTGTTTTTTGGCCGTTTCGCTCATGGTTTAATTATACACAATTTATACAAAGAGTGTGAAACACCTGAATTACTGTATCATCATCCATTCAAGTCTCTTACACGGAGGACTCCATGGATAGCCTCGCCAATCGCATTGCCTGGATCACCGGCGGCGGCACCGGCATAGGGCGCGCCGTTGCACTGCGCCTGGCCCGGGACGGCTGGATTGTAGCCATTTCGGGGCGCCGCGAAGAGCCGCTGCAGGCCGTCGTCGACGAAGCCTCCGAGCTCGAGGGCCGCATCCACGCGGTCCCCTGCGACGTGACCGACCGCGATGCCTGTACTCGTGCAGCGCAACAGATCGAGGAAGAGATCGGCCCATTGCACCTCGTGATCCTGAACGCGGGCACCTTCACCAGGTTCAAGCCACTGGAGGATTTCGACGCTGCCTCCTTCGACAAGCATTACGCGGTAAATTTCTTCGGCGTCATCAATGGCATCAATGCGGCCCTGCCGTTGCTGAAGCAGCGGCGGTCCGGCCATATCGTGATCATTTCCAGCGTGTCCGGTTACCGCGGCCTGCCGCTGGCTGCGCCTTATGGCAGCAGCAAGGCAGCCTTGATCAACCTCGCCGAGTCGCTGAAGTTCGACCTGGCATCGGCTGGCATCGACATTACGGTGGTCAACCCCGGGTTTGTCGATACCCCGCTGACCGAGCAGAACCGCTTCTCGATGCCGGCAATCACCGATACCGCCGTGGCGGCCGATCGCATCGTGAATGGCATCTACCGCGGCAAGTTCGAGATCACCTTCCCGCGGCGATTCACGTATTTCCTTAAGCTTCTGCGCATGCTGCCGTACCGCCTGTACTTCCCGATCATGCGCAAGTTCACCGGGCGCTGATCACTAGGAGGACGCAGATGGATTGCCATGCAGCCCTGGCCCGCTATGCCGAACTGTTCGAGACGGTTTCACCGGACGTGCTGGACCGGCTCGACGA
This sequence comes from Gammaproteobacteria bacterium, assembly GCA_033720815.1. Lineage (GTDB taxonomy): Bacteria > Pseudomonadota > Gammaproteobacteria > Natronospirales > JAJUFS01 > JAWWBS01. The sequence continues at coordinate 7,140 of JAWWBT010000001.1, forward strand.
TTACTTTGCGGCTGATGCCCGCTTCAAGGATCCGTTCAATGACGTGCGTGGGCTGGAGAGAATCCGGCACGTCTTCCAGCGCATGTTCGAGACCTGCCTGGACATCAGTTTCTCGGTGCATGAACGGTTCCTCGAGGGCCATGGCGACGGCAATACCGCCTGCCTCACCTGGACAATGACCTTCCGTCCGGATGTCGCTGGCCAGCGCGGCAAGACCTGGGAAATCCACGGTGCATCACGAATCACCTTCGATGCCTCGGGTCGAGTTACCGAGCACATCGATTACTGGGATTCAGGCGAATACTTCTATGCGAAGCTGCCATTCATTGGCGCGATCATTCGCGCGGTAAGGCGCCGGGTCGGTTAACCATGCACGATATACGCCTCATCACTTTCGATCTCGACGACACGCTCTGGGCCATCGCGCCAATCATCGAGCGAGCAGAGCGCCGCCTGCACGAATGGCTGCTCGCACACTGCCCGCGGGCCGCCTCGACCTACAGTCCGGCCGCGCTGCGTGGCCTGCGTGTCGAAGTCGAATCACTGTTCCCGGAGCACCGTGACGACATCAGCGCCCTGCGCCGCGAATCAATCCGGCTGGCACTGCAGCGCTGCGCGGGGCCGGTACACCGCACCGACGAAGCCTTCGACACTTTCTGGCAGGCTCGCAACGAGGTGGAATTCTTTGCCGACGTCATGCCGGTACTGGATCGCCTGAAGCCGGATTACACGCTTGCTGCAATCAGCAACGGCAACGCCTGCATCGAGTTGACCGGGCTCTCCACCCATTTCGATTTCGGCCTGAGTGCCCGCGACGTCGGCGTGATGAAACCGGGAAAAGATATCTTCCTGCGCGCAGCGAGCGAAGCTGGCGTCACGCCGGACCAGGTATTGCACGTGGGTGACGATATCGATGCCGACGTGCACGGCGCGCTGGGTGCCGGCATGCACGCGGCCTGGCTCGATCGCGAAGGCCGTGAGCCGGTGTCGTTACCTGAACACGTGATACGCATCCGCGACCTTCACGCCCTGCAGGATCACCTGGAAGGCACACGCGGTAACGCCGTCAGGGCTTCTTGAAGAACAGCGTTATCTCGCCGACGGTAAATCCGAACTTCGAGAATTCTGCCCTGTTTACCAGCACGTCATCTTCGTGCAGGTACATCCAGTCGTTGAACCAGAAATTCCACGTGTCACCATCGACAGGAACCTGCAGGCTGTACTGCCAGTTAAGGGCGTTGCCGTAGGCCTCGCCTGTCGCCACACCATTCACGTCAGCGGCGCGACCTTCGTAACCATGCTCCCCGACCGGCGTGATGCGCCACTCGCGGTAGTCCGTCTCGCCGTCGTCGTAGATGAAATCTTCCTTCAGCACGAAGACATCGCCATCCCACTCGCCGACCATGTCGACGGTAAAGCGGCGCAGCACCTCGCCCGAACGATCCTGCACGATTCCCCAGGCGCGAGTTTCGCCGGCGAAGTATTTCTCGATACGGAACTCGGGTTTTTCACCGGCATAGATTTCCGGGTCGGTCGCACAACCGCCCAGGCCGAGTGCAATGACGATTACCGCTGCAGGCAGCAGGCGAGTGAGCAGTTTCTTCATGATGTCGCTCCTTGCGCACCGTTGGCAGCAATGCGATCACGCAATGCCTGCTGGCGCGCTTCGTCCAATGGAAAATCCCAGACCAGCCATGTCGAGGCCAGCTTGAACAGCACCGGCAGGCCGCCATACATCAGCGCCAGCGCCATGAGGCCGCCGTTTTCAGCGGCACCGGACTGCGGGTCAAACCCGGCCAGTTCGAGCAACGGAAAGGCAATGCCGACTGCCAGCGCGAGCGAAAGCTTCGTCGCCATGCTCCACAGGCCGAAATAGAGACCAGCCCGGCCGCCACCGCCTTCAGCGGTGTCTTCATCGACCACGTCAGCCTGGATGGATGCGGGCAGGGCCTGGTCGACACCGAGGCTGACCCCCGACAGCACGCAGATCGCCATGAACCACCAGATATCACCCGCGCCCAGGAACGGCACCCAGACAAATACCAGCGACGCCCACAGCATCGAGGCGATCCACACACGGTGCTTGCCGAAACGGCCGGCAAGGTTCAGCCACAACGGCAGGGACACGACTCCGGCAAGGAAGTAAACGCCGAGGTAGATTCCGGTCCATTCCTGCTTGTCGAGAACGTGATTCACGAACAGCAGGAAAAGTGAGGCGGGCAGGCCATTGGCCAGGCCGTTCAGGAGGTAGGCGACCAGCAGTCGCGTGAAGGACCGGTTCTTCTTCAGGATCTTCCAGCCATCTTTCAGGTTGACCGTTTCGGTTCGCTGGCGGGGTTCCCGGATAGCTGCAAGCAGTGCAATGACGGCAAGCGGAATCACGACAAGGAGGAACCAGGCAAGCACTCGCAATGCCTCGCCGCGTGGCACGCCCTGGTACTCGAGCACGCCGGGAATTCCCACCGCAAGCAACGTACCCAGGATCACGAAACCTTCACGCGACACCGTGATGCGCGAGCGCACGTGGTAGTCATCGGAAATTTCTGCACCGAGCGCGGTATACGGCAGGATGACCAGTGTCCAGCCGAGGTAGGTGACGAGACTCCACAGCAACAGGTAGCCGGCACCGGCGTCGGTCGGCGGTACAAACAGGTACCAGCTCCCGGCCATCAGCATCGGCGCGCCGGCCAGCAACCAGGGGTAACGTCTTCCCCAGCGCGTCGGCAGGTAATCCGATGCGGTACCGATCAGGGGATCGGTGAACATGTCCACCAGCCGCGCCACCAGCAGAACGGTACCAACCGTGCCGATCGCGATGCCGATATCTTCCGCAAAGAATGTCGGGAGGTACACATAGAGCGGCAGGCCCAGCACGGCAAGCGGTACGCCGAGCAGGCCGTACGCGAGTAGCCGCGGCCAGGTAAAACGCTGTGACATCAGGAAGCCTCGCGCTCAAGCACGACCTGCATCACATCGGTGCGGTGATTGCGAAAGCCTGTTTCGCAATACTTCAGGTAGTAGTGCCACATGCGCAGGAAGCGTTCATCGAAACCCTGCGCGATGATGTGGTCACGCACTGCGAAGACGCGCTTGTTCCAGCGCGAAAGCGTTTCCGCATAATCGAGGCCGTAGAATTCGCGCGCTGTTCTCTTGAGGCCGGCCTTTGCGGCAACACGATCGAAAACGCGCGGTGATGGCAGCATGCCGCCGGGGAAGATATAGCGCTGGATGAAATCGACACCCTTGCGGTAGCTGTTGAAATCATCGTCATCAATGGTGATGACCTGGAGGGCTGCACGACCACCCGGCTTGAGTCGCTCGCGCACGGTGCGGAAATAGGACGGCCAGTATTCTTCTCCTACAGCCTCGAACATCTCGCAGCTGGCGATGGCATCAAACTGGCCCTCGGTATCGCGATAGTCCTGCAGGCGGAATTCGATGCGATCGGCAACGCCCACCTGCTCGGCACGTGCGCGCGCCTCTTCAAGCTGCTCGGTCGACAAGGTGATCGAGGTTACCCGGCAACCGGTAGCCTTCACGGCTTCGATCGCGAAGCCACCCCAGCCGGAACCGATCTCGAGCAGGTGCGAATCCGCGGTCAATTGCAGCGGTTCGCGCAGGCGACGGTACTTTTCCCGCTGCGCTGATTCGAGGTCCTGGTCATCGGCGGTGAAGATCGCCGATGAATACGTCATCGTTTCATCAAGCCACAGGCGATAGAAATCGTTACCAAGGTCGTAGTGGTACGAAATGTTGTCACGACTCTTCGATTTCGAGTTGCGACGACGCCAGTGGTAGATCACGTCCGCGATACGCGCGAGCCACTTGCCCGCTTCGACGCCCTGCAGTTCGTCACGATTGGTATCGAGCACGGTAAGCAGGTCGAGCAGTTTCGGCGTATCCCAGTCGCCCTCCATGTAGCCTTCGGCGAAACCCAGGTCACCACGGCGAAGAATGCGGCTGACTGCCGCTTCGTCCCGGATCACCCAGCGAGCAAATGGATGATTGCCCGTTTCACCTTCCGGCTGGCCGAGGACCACCTTCGCGCCACCAGGCAACTGCAACTCGATACCGCCCTTCTTCAGGCGCGACAGCGCGGCCAGCAACAGGCGTACCGGCAGGGACTGCCGTTCATCAAGACCGATAATCAGTGACCGTTCGTTCTGCATGCTTCCGTGACCTCGTGCGCCGGGGGTTCCGGCTTGCGGTGAAAACGTGCACCCCTTAGCCAGAGCTTCAGGGCTTGCCAGTGGATCATCGCGACAACCTTAATGGTCATCAGCGGCACAGCGAAAAAGGCGCGCAACAGCTGCATATCGGTAAGCGGCACACGGTGACCGCTCAGGGTCGCCACGAGCATGCGCTCGCCTTCTTCGTATTCGTCAATCAGCACGCGCATCTGCTGGCCGGGCGCGGCGATGGTGAAGCGATATTCCATACCCATGCCGATGAAGGGCGAAACATGGAACTGCTTCTTAACACTGTAGACCGTACCCTCGCGCAACGCTGAGCCATCCGGTTCGGCGACAAGGTAGTGATGCTTTTCACCGAACGTATTGCGCACCTCGTAGATCACGGCACGCAGGCTGCCGTCGCGGTGATGGCAGAACCACAGGCTGAGCGGGTTGAACACGAATCCGAGAACGCGCGGAAAGCACAGCAATTCGATCTTGCCGCCATCGAGTCCGATACCCTTGCGTGCCAGCAACGTCACGGCCCAGTGGCGCAGGTCACCGCCATCTGCCGGGCCATGATCCTTCGGGTGGAAGCTGAACAGGTTGAAGCCACCCACCGAAAAAAGACGCATGCGAGTCGCAAGCTCTCCCAGGCGATCGATATCGACAAGCAGGCTGAACACGCGATAGACGAAGCGGTAACGCTTCGGGATCAGTCGCATGTGCATCACCTTGCTGCGGTAGAGCGCGTTCATGTCAGCTTGCCTTCCGGAACTCTGGCACTTCCACACCGGAATCGGTTTCATTCCACGGTGGCCGCAACCCGAAGTGCTCGGCCACTCGCACGGCAGAGCGGAAACCATCCTCATGGAAACCATAGCCAGTCCACGCGCCGGCAAAGTAGAGATGCGGCCCCTGGATGTCGTCGAGCCGCTGCTGGGCTGCAACCGCTGATGAGTCGAACACGGGGTGCTGGTAAGTAGCCCGATACATGACCTTGTCCGGGTCGGGTTCTCGCAGCGGGTTCAGGGACACGATGTAGTGGCGATCGGACTCGATCGACTGCAACCGGTTCATCCAGTAGCTGACGGAAACATCGCCGCTGCCGTCCATTGCGTCATCGGCGAGGTAATTCCAGGACGACCATGCGAGGCGCCGCTGCGGCATGAGGGACGTGTCGCTGTGCAGGAAGGCTTCGTTGGGTTGTGTCTGGAACGCACCCAGCAATTCACGTTCGCGCTCGTTCGCATCCTGCATCATGGCCAGCGCCTGCGGTGCATGACAGGCAAGCACGACACGATCGAACGTGTCGCTGCGGCCGTCCGCGCTGGTCACCGTGACGGCATCGGCTTCGCGCCTGACAGCGACTACCGGCGTCGCGATTCGCACTTCGCCCGGAAAATCCGCCAGCAGGCGCTTGATGTATTCGTGGCTGCCGCCCACAACGGTACGCCACTGCGGTCGATTATTGACGCTGAGCAGGCCGTGGTTTTCGAAGAACTTCGCGAAACTCCTGGCAGGAAACTTCAGCATGGTGTCGGCCGGGCAACTCCAGATCGCGCCGCCCATGGGCAGGAGGTAGTGGTATCGGAAACGCGCGGAAAAACGGCCGGCATCGAGGTATTCACCCAGCGTCTGCTCGCCGAATCCGTCGCTGGCCAGGGTCGCGAGCGTTTCACGATTGAAGCGGAGAATTTCCAGCAGCATCCGCCAGTGGCGTGGTCGCAGGAGATTGCGACGCTGCGCGAAGAGCGTGTTCAGGTTGTCGCCGGCGTACTCCAGCGCACCTTCGGCGATGCTTACGCCAAAGGACATGTCGGAGGCCTGCGTCGGCACCTTGAGCCAGTTGAACAGGGCGGTCAGCAGCGGATAGTTCTTCTCGTTGTACACGATAAAGCCCGTATCGACCGACACCTCACCACCGCGCTCACGAACGGTCACCGTGTTCGTGTGGCCACCGAGGCGCTCCGCAGATTCGTAAAGCGTGACATCGTGCCCGCGCGACAGCAGCCAGGCACTGCCGAGGCCACTAATGCCTGCGCCAATGACCGCGACGCGTTCTCGCGTTCCGTGAGAGCTGTATTCCCGTGACATGAGGTGTTCCTGTCAATAATTTGTACAGTTCTTGTACAATAATAGCTCACTATAAAGCAAGATATATTCACGCATGTACAAGTTTTCTTGTACATGCAGCGCCATACCTGCTGCGACGCAACAGGCATGGCGCAAGACAGGGAACGCGGGAATTCGAGGTCTGGCGGCTGGTTGCGGCGCCGGGGATGGTGACTACCGACCCGGCGAGACAGCCGGTGAAGCGAATTCGTCAAAGTGAATGTCGCGGGCAGACGCGCCGGAAAGAAAGATGCGCTGGCGTAACCGCCCGACCACGCCCGGCGCTCCACACAACATGACCTTGAATCCGGCGAGGTCAGGAAGGTCCTCGAACAACCGTTTCTCTACCGACGTTTCACCGCTGCGATCGCGGCCCACGCAGGGTGTGTAGCGAACACCCTGAAATTCCATGGCGATGGTGCTGAGAAATTCATCGAATACGAGGTCCGCCGACTCTCGAACACCGTGGTAGATGCTGACGGGCCCGACCTGGCCGCTGCGCAAGGCATCGCGCAATACACCGGTGAGGGGCGCCATGCCGACGCCCGACCCGACCAGCAACAAGGGCTGTTCGCACCCATCGGCGTGAAAGAAGCAGTCTCCGGCAGGGCCCCGGAAGCTCAGCATTTCTCCGCGACACAGGTCATTGGCCAGCCAGTGACTCATGTACCCATCCGGCAGGATCCGCACATAACACTCGAGCCAGTCGTCTTCCCCTGGCAGGCTGGTCAGCGAATAGGCACGGCCCACCGACTCGTCACGCCAGATCGAAATGTACTGTCCGGCCCGGTAATCGAATCCTTCCGGCCGCTCGAATCTCAATCGCAGGATATCGTGCGATACGCGTACGCTTGAAATGACAGTCGCTGACCATTTCAGCGTGTCATGATCCGGCCGGACACACGTGATATCTGCCCCGGACCGTGCCTGGCAGGCCAGGAAGTGCCCGCTGAGCCTCAAGCCCTCTGAAAGTCCCGCCTGCGCTTCTGCAGGAGGCGTACCCTCGACAGCCCGCACCATGCACGTCTGGCAGTTGCCGCTCCGGCAACCGAAAGACAGCCACTCCCCGGCCGCATGAATGGCATCGAGCACCGACTCCCCACCGTTTACGGGGATTTCCTTGCCTTCGAAGACCAACCGTCTCATGTCAGAGATTCAGCACGTCGTCGTGAACGGAAAGAGCGATCGCCTTCACTTCGGCAATATCCTCATTCGCCACGCCGAGTTCCGCACAGGTATCGAGCAGGTGCTCAACCACCGCCACGAAGTGGGCTTCTGCCATGCCCTGTTCCACGAATCGCTTGTGGGCATCCCGCAGGGCGCGCCCGTCATAGTGGTTCGGTCCGCCAAACGCCATGGTCAGGAAGGCACGTTGCCGTGCCACCTGGCGTTGCATGTCGGTGAATTCGAAAAACGGTGCCAGCAACGGGTCACTGAGCACCTTGCGGTAGAAGATATCGACGGCCTGCTCGACGGCCACCTGGCCGCCGATGCGTTCATAAAGGGACTGGGTCATCCGGATGCCTCGTCACGTGTAAGTGTCGAGGCAAATTAGCGAGCAATATTTCCCGGAACCATCGGGGATGACCGGAGTTCAACTTCCGGCCGAGTGAAAGGATTTCCTCTACAGGGTGGAATATCGCCTTGCGAATAATTCCAGTACTTCAGCCCGCATCGGCGCTGGCAGCAGTACCCGCTCCCTGTTGCTCGAGCAGCGGCTGCAGGCCGGGCCAGACGTAGTCGAGCATCAGTGGTTGCGCATCCGCATTGGGGTGCACGCCATCGTCCTGCATCAGTTCGGGATTCAGGGCAACTTCCTCGCGGACGAAGTGAACCATTGGAACTTGCTCGGCTTCCGCGAGGTCACTGTAGAGTTGGCGAAAATCGCGGGTATAGTCGGGGCCGTAGTTTGCGGGCAGGCGGATCCCCAGCAACAGCACATCTGCACCGGCCTCCCGGCTCATCGCGATCATCTGCTCGAGGTTGCCACGCAGCTCCGCAAGCGGCAGGCCTCGCAGGCCATCATTGCCGCCGATCTCGATGATGACGATGTCGGGATCATGAACATCAAGTGCCCGCGGCAGCCGGGCCAGCGCGCCGCGACTGGTGTCGCCACTGATGCTGGCATTGACGACATCGTAGCCGCGCTCGTTTTCCGCCAATCGGTCCTCCAGCAGCTTGACCCACGACTCGCCCGGTCGCAGGCCGTAGCCTGCGCTGAGCGAGTCGCCGACCACGAGGATGGTAGGCTGCTCTTCAGCAGCAAGAGCCGAAGCTGGCAAGGCAACGACGAACAGTAACCACACCCACTGGAAAAGGAATCGCTTCATGACATCTCCGGCCGATCAGATCCTGATGGTAGACACGCTGGGCAAGCAGGTTAGCAGCCCTGAGGGAAATCTGACCATTCTCGACGGCGTGAGTTTCACCGTGGCACGCGGCGAGTCGGTCGCGATTGTCGGTGCATCCGGTTCCGGCAAGTCGACCCTCCTCGGGCTGATGGCCGGCCTGGACGTGCCGAGCTCGGGCGATGTCAGCATCGCCGGGCAGGCACTGGGCGAGCTGGACGAGGATGGCCGCGCCGCGCTGCGTGCAGACCGGGTCGGTTTCGTGTTCCAGTCCTTCCACCTGCTGCCGGCGCTTACGGCGCTGGAAAACGTGATGCTCCCGCTGGAACTGGCCGAGGCGGCCAACCCGCGCCAGCGGGCCGAAAAGGTCCTGGAAGAAGTCGGCCTCGGCGAGCGCACCGGGCACTACCCGAACCAGCTTTCCGGCGGTGAACAGCAGCGCGTGGCCATTGCCCGCGCCTTCGCCACCGAGCCGGAAATCCTTTTTGCGGACGAGCCGACCGGCAGCCTCGACACGCGCACGGGCGACACCATCATTGACCTGCTGTTCGACCTGAACCGCAGTCGCGGCACGACGCTGGTACTGGTGACACATGACGACCGCCTTGCCGATCGCTGCGACCGCGTGCTGAGCCTTGATGCGGGCCGCCTGGAGACCGCCGCATGAATACCCTGCTGCTTGCCCTGCGCCAGTTGCGGCGCGAATGGCGCTCCGGCGAACTGGCTGTATTGATTGCCGCACTGGTGGTTGCCGTTGCCGCACTGAGCTCGGTCGGGTTCTTTACCGATCGCGTGCGCACGCTGGTCGAACAGCGTGCCGGGGAATCACTGGCCGCCGACCTTGTGGTCAGTTCGCGCAATGAAATTCCGGAAGAATACGCGGCCCTGGCGATGGACAACGGCCTTGACGTCGCGCGCACCCTGACCTTCCCCAGCGTGGTACGCACCGATGAGCGCAGCCAGCTTGCCGAAATCCGCGCCGCGACCGCGAAATACCCCTTGCGCGGCAAGCTGAGAGTGTCGGACGAAGCCTACGGCGCCGTGCGCCAGGTCGACGGACTGCCGCCGAACGGCGAAGCCTGGGTCGAACCGCGCCTGCTGGGCGCGCTGGGCATTCGTGTCGGTGACACCGTGAGCGTCGGTCGCAAGACCTTCACCGTCACGCAGGTACTGGATTACGTACCGGACCAGGGATTCAGCTTCGCCGAAATTGCCCCGATGCTGCTGGTCCCGCGCGGAGCGCTGGAAGGTTCCGGCCTGCTGGGCCCTGCCAGTCGCGTCAATCACCGGCTGCTGATGTCCGGTAACCAGGATGCCGTCGCCACGGTGAAGTCGACACTGGAAGACCGCCTGGAATCCGGCCAGCGACTGCTCGATATCCGTGACGGTCGACCGGAAATGGCCCGCGCCGTCGAACGCGCCGACCGCTTCCTCAACCTCGCCGCGCTGGTCGCGGTATTGCTGGCCGGCATCGCGATCGCGATGGCGGCTCGCCGCTATGCCGAGCGCGAAACCGATACCGTTGCCATCATGAAATGCCTCGGCTCGTCGCGCCGTGGCGTACTGCTCGCCTACCTCGCGCAGTTGCTGATCCTTGCCGTCGGTGCCGGCGCGCTTGGCCTCGCCATCGGCTATGGGGCACAGGAAGTCCTGGTGTACCTGCTGCGCGACTGGGTCGGCCAGGACCTGCCGGCCGCCGGGCCGGATTCCGCCCCGATGTCGCTGGCGCTCGGGCTCATCATCCTTGCCGGCTTCGGCATGCCGCCGGTGCTCGCACTGTCGCGCACAGCGCCCATTCGCGTGCTGCGACGTGACCTGGGCGGTGCGCCCGTTTCCAGCCGTGTCATTTACTTCGTCGCAATCCTGTCCGTGGCTGCACTGCTGATCGTGCAGACCGGCGACCTGGAACTCTCGGGTTATGTGCTTGGCGCTACGGCGGGCGGTGCCGTGCTGCTGGCGGCGGGTGCCGCGGCGCTGATCTTCGGCCTGGGGCGGCTGCGCTCAGGTGTCGGCGTGGCGTGGCGGTTCGGCGTCGCCAGCATCGTGCGCCGTGGCCGCAACAGCATCATCCAGGTCGTGGCATTCGGCCTGGGCCTGCTGGTGCTGCTGTTGCTCGCGGTGGTACGGACCGACCTGCTTGAGAGCTGGCAGGCGATGCTGCCCGAGAAGGCCCCGAACCATTTCCTGATCAATATCCAGCCGGACCAGACGGATGGCGTGAAGCAATTCTTCACCGACAACGGCCTGGAAGAACCGCAACTCCAGGGCATGGTACGTGCACGACTGACGCACATCGACGGGACCTCGCTGGAAGAGATCGATTTCGAGCCGGAAGGCATGTCCCGCCGCTTTGCCGAGCGCGAGCAGAACCTTTCCTGGGGCTCGGAACTCGCCGGCACCAATTCCATCGTCGCCGGGGAATGGTATTCCGAGGAGGACCACGGCAAGCCGCTGGTGTCCCTGGAAGAGGAAGCGGCGGAACGACTCGGGGTCGGGCTCGGTGCGAAACTTACCTACAACATCGCGGGCGAGGAACTGGTCGCAACCGTCGACAATATCCGTCACATCGACTGGGATTCCTTCCAGCCGAATTTCTTCATGAAGTTCCCGCCCGGAGTGATGGAGGTCTATCCGGCCACGTATATCACCAGCCTCTACCTGCCCGATGAAAAGGCACCGTTATTGCTGGACCTGGTCCAGGAGTATCCCAGTGTCACGGTCATCGATCTCGACGCGATCATTGCGCAGGTACGTGACGTGATGGACCAGGCGGCGCTCGCCGTCGAATACGTATTCCTGTTCACGCTGGTGGCCGGTGTACTCGTCCTGCTTGCTGCGGTGCAGGCCTCACGTGACGAGCGACGCTTCGAATCGGCCATGCTGCGCACGCTGGGCGCCTCGAAGCGCACCGTGTTTGCCGGTGTCACCGCGGAATTCTTCCTGCTCGGGCTGCTCTCGTCGCTGCTCGCAGTGATCGGCTCGGCCGGTGCGGGCTGGGCCCTGGCAACCCAGGTGTTCGAGCTGGAATTCCGGCCAAGCATGGAACTCTGGCTCATTGGCCTGGTCCTTGGCACACTGTGGGTTGGAGCGACAGGCGTGCTGGCCACGAGAAAGGTCGTGAAACAGCCGCCACTAATGACACTGAGAAAATGAACGCCCACCGCCATCCTACGCAACGCCGCAACCGGCGCCGCCGCCTCAGCGCGGGCGCCATCATTGTGCGGCGTAGCGAGAATGGCCTGCTGTTCCTGCTGCTGCGCGCCTTCCGCCACTGGGATTTCCCGAAAGGAATGGTGGAAGAAGGCGAAACGCCGCTGGAAGGTGCCTGCCGCGAAGTCGAAGAAGAAACCGGCATCGACCAGCTCGACTTCCGCTGGGGCGAGGAATTCTACGAGAGCCCGCCGTACAACCGCGGCAAGGTTGCACGCTACTACCTTGCGGAAACCGCCCAGGCCGACGTGGAACTGAAACCGAACCCGGAAACAGGCCGCACCGAGCACGTCGAATGGGACTGGGTCAGCTTCGAACAGGCGTGGCACCTGACATCACCGCGGGTGCAGAAGGCGCTGGAGTGGGCGGCGCGGATCCTCGACCTGGATGCCGAAGGCCAACCGCAATCGGACTAGCCAGCGAGGCCGATCAATCGTTCCGCTTCTTCAGTTCCTTCAATGCCGCCAGGGCATCTTCCCTGCTCTGCCTGTAGTCCACGACCGGGTCCGGGTAATCCCTCCCCGGCTTGAAGCCCTTTGCGCGCTGGACCTCCGCAGGCGTTTCCCAGGGCTGGAAGAGGTATTTCTCCGGCAAGGCTGCGAGTTCCGGAACGTACTTCCGGATGTACGCGGCAGTATCGAATTTCTCTGCCTGCGTCATCGGGTTGAAGATGCGGAAATACGGTGCAGCATCCGCACCGCAACCCGCGGCCCATTGCCAACCCATCGTGTTGTTCGCGAGATCGGCATCGACCAGCGTATCCCAGAACCAGCGCGCACCTTCCTGCCACGGAATACGCAGGTTCTTGACCAGCAGTGACGCAACGATCATGCGCACGCGGTTGTGCATCCAGCCTTCCTGCCAGAGCTGGCGCATCCCGGCATCGACGATCGGGTAACCCGTTTCGCCATGTTGCCAGGCTTGCAGCAAGGCGGCGTAATCCTCGCGCCACGGAAAATTCGCGTATTTCGGGTACATCGGCTCGTCGGGCGTATGCGGAAAGTGAAACAGCACATGATGTGCAAACTCGCGCCAACCCAGTTCGCGCAGGAAGGATGCGGCACCCCGTCGGGTACCGGGCTCGGCCTGCATTTCGTTGTTGGTCGCAGCCCAGACCTGTCGCGGGGAAATCTCGCCGAAATGCAGGTAGGGCGACAGCCGTGAGACGTCATCACGCGAAGGATAATCCCGCCCTTCCTTGTATGCCTTCACCGGTTCGTCAAGAAAGGCGCTCAGACGTTCGTGCGCACCGGCTTCGCCGGGTGCCCACGTTTCCGCGATACCACTCGTCCAATCGATTTGTGGCAAAAGGTCGAGTTCGCGCACGCGCAAGCGCTGCGGCCATGAAGACGGCGCGGGAATGTCGCGGGGCGCGGGCAGCGGCTGGTCGACTTCGAGTGTCGGTTCGAGTGATTTCCAGAAGGGTGTGAAGACGCGATACGGCTGACCCTGCTTCGTCATGTGACGCGTCGGTTCATGCAGCAGGCAACCCGCATGGCTGACGGCGAGCACACCTTCCTCACCCAGCACCTTCTTCACCTTTGCATCGCGCGCCACGACATGCGGTTCATAGAGGCGGTTCCAGTGCACGGCTTCCGCGCCCGTTTCCTCGATGAGCATGCGCAACTCCTGCAGGGAATCACTGGCGCGACGAATGACGAGATTCGAACCGCGTTCGCGCAAGTCCTGTTTCAGCGCGCGCAGGCTGTGATGCAGCCACCATCGCGACGCGGCACCGGGCTGCCAGTCAGCGCCATTGATGTGATCTTCTTCCGGCGCATGAATATAGACCGGCACGACGGTATCCGCGGCGTCGAGCGCGGCACGCAGCGCACTGTTGTCAGCGAGGCGGAAATCGCGGCGGAACCAGGCGATGGCAACCGTCATGGAGTGAACCCTGTCATTACAGCAGCGGGGTATCGAGTGTATGGTAGGCAAACCTGTCGCAACAACGTGAACAACATGAAACTCGGCGCGTTAAGCAAAATCTTCTTCACCGGCCTTGCCGCGGTATTGCCTGTCCTGGTCAGCGTATGGTTCGTCTGGTGGCTGGGTTCGACATTCGAAAGCGTACTGGGCGGCATGTTCAAGCTGGTGCTGCCGGAAAAGTATTACCTGCCCGGTCTTGGCACCGCACTCGGCATCGTGATCATCTTCTTCATCGGGCTGCTCACCAAGGCCTGGCTGTTCCGCAAGATCTTCGAGTGGTGGGACGGCCTCTTCAACCGCATTCCGCTGGTCAAGACGGTTTACGGCGCGATGCGCGACTTCATGCGTTTCTTTTCCGGCAATGCAGGTGGGCAGTTCAACCGCGTCGTCCTGGTGGAATTCGAATCGCCGAAATGCAAGTTGATGGGTTTCGTGACGCGTGAAGACTTCTCGGCGTTACCGGACCTTGATGGCAATGATGAAGTCGCCGTGTATTTCCCGATGAGTTACCAGATCGGGGGCTACACGTTGTTCCTGCCCAAGTCGCGCCTGCAGGCGATCGACATGCCGATGGAAGATGCGATGCGATTCGTTGTGACCGCCGGCCTTTCCGGCGTCAGCAAGGACAAGGTCAAGAACAGCGACGAATAACGTCGTTGTGGAAACCGGGTTCAATCGACCCGGTTCATCCTGTTGCCTGCGCGGAACTCACGGATGCACTCGGCCATCTGGCCGACCGCGCGCTGGCGCGCCTCGACACCCGCCCACGCAATGTGCGGCGTGATCACCAGGTTCGGGATGTCGCCATCGAGAAGAGGATTGCCATCAACCGGTGGTTCCTGCGAGAGCACGTCCACCCCCGCGCCGGCAATATCACCATTGCGCAACGCATCCGCCAGCGCCTGTTCGTCGACAACTGCGCCGCGCGCAGTATTGATCAAAAGGGCGGACTTCTTCATCTGCTTAAGGATGTTTGCATTGATGAGATGACGCGTGTCCGCGTTGAGCGGGCAATGCAGCGACAGCACGTCGGATTCCTTGATGACCTTCTCGAAGCTGACGCGACCATGGCGCGGGTCACGCCCGGCCCGCTCGGCAACGATCACGTCCATGCCGAACGCAGCAGCGATATTGGCAACGGCGTGACCCAGTTCGCCGTAGCCGATGATGCCCATGGTGCGGCCAGCCAGTTCATGGATGGGAAAATCCAGCATGGTGAAATTCGGCGCGCGCTTCCATGCGCCACTCGAGAGCAGCTCACGATAATCATCAAGTCGCTGATTCAGCGTCAGCAACAAGGCGAATACATGCTGTGCCACGGAGGGCGTGGAGTAGGCGCGAATATTCGTTACGCCAACATTCAGCTCGCGAGCTGCATCAAGGTCCACATTGTCGAACCCCGTAGCTGCCAGCGTGACCAGTCTCAGGTCGGGCGCTGCTTCCATCACATCTCGCGTGATGCGGCACTTGTTGGTGAGGATGACGTTGGCGTCCTTCACCCTCGCGGCGATGTCTTCCGGTGCGGTTGCATCGTGGCAATCGAATTCATCGAGGGCGCTGCCGAGTGGGGCAGGATCGACATCATTGTGGCTGACAGTCGAGAAATCGAGGAAGACGCCTTTCACACAAGCCTCCAAAGCGGACGGGGATTCAGAGCAGCCTACCTTGCGGCATGGCGCGCTCGATTTCCAGCAAGCGTTGCTTGATTTCGAGACCACCGGAATATCCGCCGAGGGATCCGTCGGCGGCAATCACGCGATGACAGGGAATGATGACCGGGATAGGGTTGGCGCCGTTCGCGCTACCAACGGCACGCGAGGCTGCCGGATCGCCAATGGCCTCTGCCAGTTGCTTGTAGCTGCGCGTCTCGCCAAAGGGAATTTCCTGCAGCGCGGTCCAGACGCGTTTCTGGAATTCACTTCCACTCGCCAACAACGGCAGGTCGAAGCTGTTGCGCTCGCCCGAAAAATACTGCTGCAACTGCATTGCGGCAGTTGCGAGCAGGCTCATCGAGTCATCGCGCTGTGAATCATCGAGTGCACCATTGAAGTGCAAGGCAATGATCGATTCGCCGTCGCTTTCCACCTGCAGGCGACCGATTGGTGTTTCCAGCTGGGTCCAGGCCACTTTGCTACTCCTGTCACAGGGTTCGCCGATTCTGCCCCTCGCGCGCGGATTGCGCCAGTTCTGGTAGTCTCGATCACAGCACTCTTTTCCAGAGGGGATATCGTCATGAAACGCCTTGCCAGTATTGCCTGCCTTCTTTTCGCACTGCCGGCACTTGCCGCGCCGCTGGATGACAGCGAGATGCAGGACATCATCGAGCTGCGTCACTGGCTGCACCAGAACCCGGAACTCAGTAACCAGGAGTTCGACACGGCCGAGCGCGTGGCGAAGGAACTTCGCGCATTGGGCTACGAAGTGCACACGGAAATCGCCATCACCGGGGTCGTCGGCATTCTCGATACCGGTCGGGACGGCCCGACGGTTGCCGTCCGCGCTGACATGGATGCCCTGCCGGTCGAGGACCGCTCCGGCCTGCCGTTTGCATCAACCGCGACGAGTACCTACCAGGGGAATGAGGTGCCGGTGACGCATGCCTGCGGCCATGACATCCACGTGTCAGTCGGCATGGGCACTGCGGCAGCCATCATGAAACGCAAGGATGAGCTCCGCGGCAAGGTGATGTTCGTCTTCCAGCCCGCGGAAGAAGGCACACCGCCTGGAGTTAAGGGCGGCGCAAGTTACATGCTCGAAGAAGGCGTCTTCGACATCGCGAAGCCCGATGCGATTTTCGCACTGCATTCGCAACCGGATCTGAACGTTGGCGAAGTCGGTTACAAGGCCGGCCCGTCGTTCGCGTCTTCCGACCAGTTCGTGGTGAACATCCAGGGCAAGCAGGCACATGGCGCCTGGCCGCACCGTGCCAGGGACCCGATCGTGATGGCGGCGGAAGCGATCAGTGCGATCCAGACGATTCGTTCACGCAACATCGATCCGCAGAAACCTGCAGTGGTAAGTGTCGGCATCGTGAAGGGTGGTAGCCGTTACAACATCATTCCGGATTCCATCGAGCTCCAGGGCACGGTGCGCGCCTATGATGTCGCGATCCAGGACCTGGTCGAGCAGCGCCTGCATGACATCCTCGGCGGTATCACTGGCATGCATGACGGCTCCTACGAAATGCAGTACAAGCGGCATACGCCCGCTACGGTGAACCATGACGCATTGACAGCCTGGGCCGGGAAGTCACTGGAAAATTCACTCGGTGAAGAAGACGCGCAGCATTTCCCGGCCGTGATGGGCGCGGAGGATTTCGCATATTTTGCCAACGAGGTGCCAGGCTTCTATTTCTGGCTTGGCGTCACGCCGGAAGGCGAAACCAACAGCGCCCTGCACACCCCGACCATGCGCGCGGACGATTCCGCCATCCCGGTCGGTGTTACCGCAATGACCGGCCTCGTCACCGATTTCCTCGCAAACCCGCCCGAACTTGACGAGTGAGGCCAGGACCATGTTCAGGGAAAAGCCCGCCAAACGGCGGGCTTTTTATTGTCGCCTGGTACACCTCATTGACAATTCCCGGACGCAATCCATATTTCATCCACGGCCAGCACGGGCCGATAACAGACCATGGGGCAACAACATGAACGGGATGGAACGGGTGTGGATTGCGCCAGCCTTCATCTGGCTGGCAACGCTGTATTTCGTGATTGGTGTACTGATGGGGAATGGCATGTCGATGGCGCACAACTACCAGCTGATGCCCTCACATGCGCACATCAACCTGCTCGGCTGGGTTTCGCTGGCGTTGTTCGGCTGCATCTACAAGGCATGGCCGGCACTCTCGACCGGCCGCCTCGCTTCCCTGCATTTCTGGACCTACAACCTGGCGTTACCGCCAATGATGCTGTTCCTGATCATGTATCGGCTTGGCAATGCAGGCATCGAACCGGCGTTGGCCGCAACATCATTGCTGGCAACGCTTGGAACAGGCTTGTTTGCGATCAACGTTTTCCAAAACGTCCGCTAGACAGGCCTGCTACAGGAAAGCCCGCCTCGAGGCGGGCTTTTTCATTCGTGGCTCAATCGAGCTCCGCGAAAGCGCGCACGGGAAACGTTCCCATCCCTTCGATACGTGGTGGTACTGCCGTGAAGCGAAAATCCTTTCGCGGCAGGCGATCCAGGCGGCACAGGTGCTCGACCACAGGAATGCCCGCTCCCAGTAGCGTGGTATGGACCGGACGACGTTGCGTGGTGGTGTCATCGATGTTCAGCGAGTCGATACCCACCAGGCATGCACCCGCAGCAGCCAGCATAGCGGCCGTTTCTTCAGCCAGGCAGGGATTGGCTTCCTGGTACTTTGGCGTACCCCAGTGACGACTCCAGTCGGTGCGAAACAGGATGGCATGATCGGCAATCTCGATTCCTTCCAGCACGTCAGGCTCTATGACCCGCGCGGCGCCCCGGGCATCGACACAGATTCCGGGCAGGTTCGCGATGGAAGCCAGTGACAGGCCGGCGATGTCAGTGCCGCCGTCGAAACGATGATAGGGAGAATCGAGATAGGTCCCCGTATTGGCCACCATGTCGAGACGCGCGATATGGAATGTACTGCCATCGTCATACTGCGCGGCTGTGGATTCACGGGTCCAGAAATCGCAGACCTTCGGTCCCGGTAGGCCGGGGTAGGTTTCCATGCCATCGGTAATTACGTGGTTCAGGTCGATCAGCCGGCTCATTTCACTCCCTCCCCCTTGCTGTCGGAGTGCTCACTCGCCGGAGGCTTGTGTGCGCCACGGGCAAACGCGTTAACACTCGCTTCAAGCACATCCATTATCCAGAGCACCAGCACGGTCACGATAGACAACGCTATGGCTCCAAGGTAGAAACCGAAGCCGATCGTTGCACCGATAGCGGCCAGGGCCCACACCACTGCAGCCGTCGTCACTCCGATTACGGTCCCTTCCCGCGAAATGATCACGCCGGCACCCAGGAACCCGACACCGGTGACGACCTGGCCAAGGACGCGCGTCGCATCCGAGCCGATTTCCCCACTACTCAGCGCACCAAGATGGATGAAGATCGTCGTACTGAGGCAGATGAGAATACTGGTACGAATGCCTGCAGGCTTGCCGCGCAACTGCCTTTCAAGGCCGATGATGCCGCCACAGGAAATGGCCATGCCGACAGTCATCCAGAACGGCAAGGAAAACGGATCGAAATAATTCATGTCGCCCTCCCAGGCTTCAGCAACCCCGCAACGACCTAGCCGGTATTCTGCAGGCCCTGCGATATTCCATTCACACTTGCGAACAGCGCATTCAGCAATTCGTCATCCTTGCCATCGCTGGCGCGCCACTGTTTCAGCAGTTCGACCTGCATCAGGCTCATCGGATCCACGTACGGATTGCGCAGGCGAATGCTGCGCTCCAGTGCCGGATCATCCGAAAGCAGTTCACCATCATGGCTCAGGCCACGCAGCTCACCAATCAGGCGAGCGTGCTCGTCGCGGATCTTCTGCGCAAGCTCACCGTACTCGGGCGCCAGCGCGAAATACTTCTCGGTAATGGCCAGGTCCGATTTCGCCAGCACCATTTCGACATCGTCCAGCAGGTTGGCAAAGAATGGCCACGCACGCGCCATGTGCTGCATGAACTCATCGCCAAAATTCTCGCGCGCGGCGGCAAGCCCTGAACCCAACCCGTACCAGGCCGGCAAAAGGCAACGATTCTGCGTCCAGGCAAAGACCCAGGGGATCGCGCGCAGGTCGGAAATGCCCTTGCCGGCACGTCGGGACGCAGGGCGCGAACCGATCTTCATGTTCTCGATGACATCGATCGGCGTCACCGTCCGGAAGAACGGGTAGAAGCGTTCGTCATCGTGTACCAGCGACTGGAACGTCTCGCGCGATGTGGCTGCGACGACATCCATTGCCTGCGACCAGTCGGTTTCTTCTTCATGCGAGGGCGGCGGGTTGAGATCGGCAATCAGCATCGAACCGGCCATCTGCTCCAGCGTACGAAGGGCAATACCACGCAGGCCGTACTTCGCGTTGATGATCTCGCCCTGCTCGGTAATCCGCAGGCGGCCATTCACCGTTCCCGGTGGCGATGCCACCACTGCACGATGCACGCGACCACCTCCACGACTGACGGTACCGCCTCGTCCATGGAAAAAGGTCAGCGTCACGCCGTATTCACCGGCCAGGGCGGCAAGCTCGGACTGCGCCTGCTGCAGGGCCCAGCGGGAAGCGGCAACGCCGCCGTCCTTCGAAGAATCCGAGTAACCGAGCATCACGCGCTGCGCCTTGCCGCGTTGCTCGAGGTGCTCGGCGTAGACGGGATCTTCGAAAAGCTGCTGCATCACGTTGCGAGCACGCTTGAGGTCGTCAACCGTTTCTAACAGCGGCACGATATCCAGCGGCACATGCCCGTCCTCGAGCAAGCCACCCCATCGCGCCAGCTGCATTACGCCAAGCACATCGTCGGCACCTTCAGCCATGCTGATGATCACGTCACCGATCGCCGCCCTGCCGAATCGCTGGCGACACTCATGGATGGTGCTGAAGACGCGCAGGGTCGAGGCCGTTTCATCGTCCGCCTTGCCGGCCGGCTTGCCGCCATCGGACCACGCTTCGCGAATGCGCGCCGCACGGCGTGACGGGTCCAGCTCCAGCCAACCCTCCTCGTTCAGCAGGTTGGCAATACTGCGGCGGAACACCAGGCTGTCCTGGCGAATATCCAGTGCAGCCAGGTGGAAACCGAAAACGCCCACGCGACGCAGCAGGCGACGTAACGGGTGCGCGCCGGCATGTTCGCCACGGTGACGCAGGAGGCTGTCGAGAACCAGTTGCAGGTCAGCCGCAAACTCGTCCGCGTCGCGGTAGCGACCTGGACGATCCTTTTCGGTTGCGCGCAGGCGCGCATCCATCAGGCGCAACAGCACGCGATACGGCATGTTGCGATGGCGGTGGTTGATCGATTCAAGCTCGACCGGATGCTCCGCCGAATACACGCGAATCCTTTCCTCGATAGCCGGATCAATGCCGATGCGCGATGTCGACTGGCTCAACACCTTGTAGAGGTCGCGCAGTTCCTGCTTGTAGCGATGGATGACGGCAGCCCGGTGCGCGACCAGTGAATCCTTCAAAGTGTCGGCGTTGACGTTTGGATTGCCATCCATGTCGCCGCCAACCCATGAACCGAAATGCAGCGCTTCGCTGGCATCGACCTCGACACCCAGGGCCGCGGATTCCTGCTCGATGGTTTCGATGAATACGGGCGCCACGCGATAGATGATGTCGCTGAGGTAGAAGAGCAGGTTCTCTCGCTCGTTGGCTACCGTCATGCGCGACACCGGGTTTTCCTCGGTCTGCCATGCCGTGGTAACCGCCTGCCGGATCAGCGCGGTATTCGCCTCTTCCTCGCGCGGCGTCATGTTTTCCGAAAAGCGACGGACCAGCAGGCGCGAAACCTGCTGCTGTTTCTGTAACAGGGTGCGGCGCATTGCCTCGGTCGGGTGCGCGGTAAATACAGGCTCGATCACCATCCGCGAAATCTCGCGCGCCAGTTGCTCGGTTTGGACACCCGCGTCGCGCAGGCGGGAAAGGCTGTCGGCATAGGATTCCGGCTGTGGCCCGGTTTCCCGCTCGTATTCACGGCGCCGGCGAATGCGATGCACGCGTTCGGCCAGGTTCACCATCTGGAAATACGTCGAAAAGGCACGCACAAGTTCACGGGCTTCGAAGGCCGGCAGGTTTGCGAGCAGCTCATCCAGCTCGACATCGGCATCGGCATCGCCACCGCGGCGGCGAATGGCCGCCTGGCGGGCGCGCTCGACCTGCTCGAAGAATTCGTCACCGCCCTGCTCGCGCAGGACGTCACCGACCAGCGAACCCAGTAGCCCGACGTCATCGCGCAGGGGCTGGTCCTTTTCGCGGAATTCGATGTCTTCGCGGTTGAGCATCAGGTCACCTGTCCTGGTAAGGCATTTTCGGGTGGCGCGCCTGCCATTCGCGCATGCCGAATATCGCCAGCGTGACGAAGGTCAACGGTATGGCGAAGAAGATCAGCGCATCGGCATAGGTTTCGGTCACTGCACTACCCGTTGCCGACAGCAGCAACCAGGTCACGTACACGACATAGTAGGCAAGAAACAGCGCGCCTTCCCATCGAGATATGAGGTTACCGGTAAAGAAGATCGGCAGGCAGGCGACAGCTACGGCAATCATGATCGGGAAATCGAATTCCTGCACGGCTTCGCGCACGGCGATCCCGCCCGGCGCGATGAGCGAGGCGAGGCCGAGGACGGCCATGATGTTGAACAGGTTGCTGCCGACGACGTTGCCGACGGCAATATCACGCTCGCCACGCAGCGCGGCCATTACGGACGTTGCGACCTCCGGCAGCGAAGTCCCCGCGGCAATGATGGTCAGGCCGATGACAAGCTCGGACACACCGAAGGAACGTGCAATGGCAACGGCCGATTCGACCAGCCAACCGGCGCCTGCAACCAGCAGGCCAAGGCCAGCGCCAATCAAGAGGACCTGCACGACCCAGCTCTCGGGTTTCACGTCGTCTTCGGCGCCGTCGTCGTCACCTGGCATTTCCTGCCGCCCCTTGATGATCAGGAACAGGGTATAGGCCACGGCAATCGCCAATAGCACCATGCCGTCTACACGCCCCAGGGCATCATCCAGCGAGAACAGCCAGGCGAGCACGCAGACCCCGATCATCAGCGGCACGTCCAGCCGGACGAGTTGCTGCTGCACCAGCAGGGGGGTGATCAATGCCGACAGGCCGAGGATCACGAGCACGTTGAAGATATTGCTGCCGATGACATTACCCAGCGCAATGTCGCCCTGCCCGGCCAGGCTCGCATCAATGCTGACAGCAATTTCAGGAGAGCTGGTACCCAGTGCAACAACGGTAAGGCCGATGACCAGCGAGGAAATCCCGAAGCGAGCTGCCAGCCGGCTCGCACCGCGCACCAGCAGTTCGGCACCGACCAGCAGCGCAGCCAGGCCGAGCAGCAACCACAGCAAGGTGGCAAGACTCATTCAGAACCTCCCTCAAGTACATACTGGAAGACCAGCGGCGCGACGATGGTCGCATCCGATTCGATGATGAACTTCGGTGTATCCGGAGCGAGCTTGCCCCAGGTAATCTTTTCGTTCGGCACCGCTCCGGAATACGAACCGTAACTCGTTGTGGAATCACTGACCTGGCAGAAGTACGACCACAGCGGCGTGCGCCGGTCGAGATCCTGTTCCAGCATCGGTACCACGCAGATCGGGAAATCGCCGGCGATTCCACCGCCGACCTGGAAGAAGCCGATACCGGAATCCTGCGCGGTCTCGGTGTACCAGTCGGCGAGCATGATCATGTACTCGATACCGGACTTCACCGTGTGCACGTTCTTGATGTCGCCATTGATGCAATGCGCGGCAAAGACGTTGCCAAGCGTCGAGTCTTCCCAACCCGGCACGATGATCGGCAGGTTCTTTTCCGCCGCTGCAACCATCCAGGAATCACGCGGGTCGACCTGGTAATACTGTTCCAGCACACCGGAGCGGATCAGCTTGTACAGGAACTCGTGCGGGAAGAAGCGTTCGCCATCGGCCTCGGCCTTCTGCCACTCGGCGAGGATGTGATCCTCGATACGACGGATCGCCTCGCCCTCAGGGATACAGGTATCGGTCACGCGGTTGAGATGCCGATCAAGCAGGTCCTGCTCGTCGGCCGGCGTCAGCTCGCGCCAGTTCGGCACGCGCTCGTAATGGTCGTGCGCGACGAGGTTGAAGATATCCTCTTCAAGGTTCGCGCCAGTGCAACTGATGGCATGCACCTTCCCCTGCCGGATCATTTCCGCCAGCGAAATACCCAGCTCGGCCGTCGACATCGCACCGGCGAGCGTGACAAGCATGCGATCACCGCGCTCCAGCAGCCTGATCCAGCCTTCGGCGGCATCGACCAGGCTGGCCGCGTTGAAATGGCGGTAATGGTGCTTGAGGAAGGCGGCAATGCCTTGCTTGCCCGGGCTCATTCTCTGGGTCATTTCATCTCCTGGTCAGGAAAAAGTCGGCGAAGTTTACGCGCGAAAACGGCTTGCACAAGCATTTTTTCGCACGGCCACGTGTCCGCTGGAAACCTGCTTCAGCGGTAGCCATCGGCAAGCCGCAGGCCATGGATCACAAGCCGTGCGAGCAGGCGTTCCCTGATGCCCCTCGGGCTCGCAAGTCCCATCCGCTCCAGTGCTGCAGCATCATCATCACGGCGGTGCGGCCAGAGAATCGGGCGAAGCAGCGAAAGCTTGCCGCGCGTGCTTGCCGTGGCCTGTTTCAGCTCCGTCAGGGCCTGCGCGAGCCGGACTTCCGTCGCGTCGAAGACCGTACCCAGCGGGAACGGTGGCAGCAGGTTGGCTTCAATGAACGGCTGCAGTTTCCGTTGCAGCGCCTCGGGCGTGTTCTCTCGTGCCGACGGGGGCACTTCCCAGTCCGCAGGCAACTTGCCAGCCTTTTTCGCCTTCTCGACGAGTTCCTGCTGGAAGCGCGAATCGGCAACTTCAATGAGCGCGGCGGCAACCTCGGCGTCGGTACGACCGCGCAGGTCGGCAATGCCGTACTCGGTAATCACGATATCGCGCAGGTGTCGGGGAATGGTGATGTGCCCGTAATTGAAGACGATATTCGATTCCGGCCCATCGCTCGATTCGCGCGCTGCGCGGAGGCAGAGGATGGAGCGTGCATCCTCGAGTTCGTGCGCCATCGACACGAAATTGTACTGGCCACCAACGCCGCTGATGACGCGACCATCCGCAAGGCCGTCCGAAACCGCTGCTCCAGAAAGCGTCATTTTCATGCAGACATTGATGAATCGGGCATTGAGCCTTTGCTGGCGTTCCAGCGCTTCTTCACCAAAGAGGTTATTCACCTTCGCAACGGGCATCATGTTGAGACGCGCGCGCTCGCCTTTCGGTAACTGCTTCAGCGTTTCATAGAACAGGCTCGGCCCGAGGATGAATCCTCCGTGCAGGACATGACCATTGCGCAGCTCGTCACCCAGGTCTTCGGCATTGACCTGTTCAATGCTCTCCGGGCGAACGGTGTCGCGGATGAAACCGAAGTGATGCAGGAACTCGATATCGATATCGCGCAACGGGTCGGCGATGATGCCCGCCTCGCGAAGGGCACGCAGTGACTGGAAGCTTGGTCGGTGCTCGATGCGACCTTCGTTGATGAGTCGCTGCAGGCCTTCGTGTTCGTAAACGACACGCTTCACCACGCCCTGCTGGTACAGGCGCATCAGTCCCCAGGTAAACATCTCGCTCGCAGCAAACTGGCCGTCACGGAAGCTGCCCAGGCCGCCATCGGTTGCAAGCAAGTGCGGATAACGCGTTGGAATACCCAGTGCATCAGCCAGCTTGCTGAACTGCGCATTCTGGCGATGGCGCAGGCCAAGCATGTAAGCCACGGAATCACCCAGGCTGCCAATACCGATCTGCAGGCTGCCGTTGTCCGCGACCAGCGATGCCGCATAGGCACCGACTGCATGGTCGGCCGGCGCGGCCAGCGCATTCGGTACACCGAACAGCCGGTGCTCAAGCTCGGGTTCATCAACGAGAATGTCGAAGAAGTCACGGTCGACTTCGGCGTCGTTAGGCATGAACGGCAATTCGCGATTCACCATGCCGACAAAGCAGGTCGGTTTCTCCATCGCCTGCATGTGGCGATGGATGTCGATGGTGAGATCCGGGTTACAGCTCAGGCTGAGGCGACCGTCCTCTTCCGCCACCATCTGCATGACCACATTGGCGCCACGCGACAGCATGTCACGTACGACATGTGTGTAATTCGAGGAAATGTATTCCTGTTGCGCCAGCGGGGCACCAAGGTAGGCACCAGGACGAAAATAGAATTCGAGGATGCGGATATTGCCCGGCAGCGTTCCCTTCAGCTGGTGGCGAATGTAGGCCGGCTCGGGCACACCCTTGAACTCGCGCTCGACGAAGGGTTCCAGGAAACGCCGCTGCAGGTCACTGCCTGCACGCGGAATTGCCAGCGACAATGCCGTGATGAGGGTGAGCTGGATGCCCGGGTCTTCCTTGGCGCGATGAAACAGCGCATTGACCAGCGGCACCGGCTTGCCCAGGCCAAGGGGAATACCGACAACGATGGTCTTGCCGACCCTTGCAATGAGTTCGTCGACCGCACGTTGCGCAGCCGGGTGTTCGTGCAGGCGCTCCGGCGAGAGGCTTTCGCTGGCATGACTCATTCGCTGGCTTTCTCCTTTTCGGCGACCAGGGCATCGACGGTGGCATTGAAACTCGCAACAAGCCTGTCGTAACGCTCACCCGTACCCGGTCCCGAGAAGCTCGTGTGGATGCGGCGAACTTCGCCGGTGTGATCGATGAAGATCGTCGTCGGGTACGCCAGCACCGCATTCAATTGCGGCAGGGCATCGGAGGCAACATCCTTTTCGGACGTTCCGGCAATCAGTGTCGGGTATTCCACGCCGAATTCCTCGCGCCATTCGGCGACCTGTTCAGCAGCGGCATCGAATTCCTCGTAATGCTCGAACATCAAAGCAACAATCTCGACCCCGCGCTCACGGTTCTCCTTGTACCAGGGTGCAAGGAAGGCCGTCTCGTCACCGCAGTTCGGGCACCAGCTGCCTGCGATCTGCACGATCACGACCTTGTCGCGGAACATCGGGTCGGACAATGACACGGGCTCGCCTTCAAGGTTCGGGAAGGTGAAGCCGAAGGAGTCATAACCTTCCTTGAGGAAGGTCATCTCATCGCCATCGGGAATATCGGCATCCGGGTCACGCTCGGCCACCCAGCTTTCATGCCAGGCAGTTCCCGACCAGAAATCGCCGGAGAGCGTATCGCTTTCCTCATCGTGACTCGCCGTAAACAGGAAGACATGCGAGCCATCGTAGGTGGACAGGTAGATATCGCCGTTGCGCACTTCACCGGCAAGGAATCGATAATCACCGGTCGGCGTCAGGAAGGTGCCTTCGAGCTGCGTACCGGCCTGCTCGAATTCCGCGACGGCTTCGGTTTCATTGCCTTCATCATCGGTAAAGGTCACCGCCCAACGACCGGTAACATCGACACCCGGCGGTGCAAGGCGCTCGAAGAACCGATATTGCTTGCCATGTTCTGCGCGTACCGGCATCACCTGCGTTTCATCGCGCTTCTTCTTGTACAGCTTGCCGACCAGTACACCATCGTTCAGCGTGCCCTCGATGCGCGTATCGTAGGCAGTCATGTCCAGCAGCAACTCGCTGCCGTCCAGTTCGACGCGCGGCACACGAACCCGCTCTTCGCCATTGATGTAGTACACCGCCGGCAGTCCCTCGGCTCTTGGCACCACCTGCATCTGCACCGGCAGCACGTGGTCCTGCAGGGAAATCTCCATGCGCCACATGCCATGACGCAACGGGCTTTCCGCTGAATCCGCAACAGGCTCGGTCGCCGTGTTGTCACTGGTAGCGGTTTCACTATCACCGCAGGCCATGAGGAATCCGGCGAACAGCATGGGGGCAAGTCGTTGAATCATCGTCATGGATCAATCCTCATTGGCGGGAAGCAAGCGCGCGAAGCGCGTCGTCGTCGATTCGGCAGGTTCGCCAGTCTGTCATCAATCGCGCACCCATGGCTTCATAGAATTCGATGGCCGGACGGTTCCAGTCGAGCACGGACCATTCGAAACGCGCACAGCCACGCTCGACCGCAATCGCGGCAAGCTCTTTCAGCATCGCCTTGCCGATACCCTTGCCGCGATGATCGACCTGCACATAGAGGTCTTCGAGATACAGGCCCCGTACCCCGCGGAAGGTCGAGAAATTATGAAAGAAAAGCGCGAACCCGACCGGCTCTTCCTGCCACTCTGCGACCAGCACTTCGGCCTGGGGGTGTTGGCCAAAAAGGTTTTCGCGCAACTGTTCTTCGGTCGCCTCGACCTCGTGCGCAAGTTTCTCGTACTCGGCCAGTTCGTGAATGAAGCCGAGCACCAGGCCAACATCACCTTTGGTAGAAGGACGGATATTCAAGTCGCTCACGATGCGCGGCTCCTTTCATTCGCAAGGAAATCATTGAAAGCTTTCGCAACGGTATCGATATCGTCATCTTCGATATCGAGGTGGGTGACGAGGCGCAGGCGTTTCGCAGCACCAATACGGATACCTCGCTCGGCGTGGAAATCCGCCAGTGCCTGCGGGTCGGCATGCTCAAGGTTCACGAACAGCATGTTGGTCTGCACGGGTTCAACGGCGTAACCGGCATCCATCAGTGCAGCGGCAAGTCGAGCGGTGCGGTGATGATCGTCGGCCAATCGCTCGACATGGTGTTCCAGTGCATGCAGGCCTGCGGCAGCGAGTATGCCGGCCTGTCGCATGCCACCACCGACAACCTTGCGCCATCGACGTGCTTCCCGGATGAAATCCTTCGGGCCAACGAGCACTGAACCGACCGGCGCGCCTAGGCCTTTCGAGAGGCAGATCGATACCGTATCGAAATGCACCGCAATTGCATCGAGTTTCACATCGAGCTTCGCCACCGCATTGAACACGCGCGCGCCGTCGAGGTGCAGGCCGAGGCCATGCTCATTCACGAATGCCCGCGCCTCGGCAAGGTAGTCGATCGGCAACACCTGGCCATGCACCGTGTTCTCCAGGCACAGGAGTTTCGTGCGCGCGAAGTGCGCATCGTCCGGCTTGATTGCGGCCGCCACCTTGTCGAGATCAATTCCACCGAAATCATTGAAGTCGAGTGGTTGTGGCTGGATGCCACCCAGCACTGCCGCGCCACCGCCTTCGTATTTGTACGTATGCGCCTGCTGGCCAACGATGTATTCATCGCCGCGACCGCAATGCGTGAGTAGCGCAACCAGGTTGGATTGCGTTCCGGAGGGCAGGAACAGGCCGGCTTCCTTGTGCGCCATCGCGGCCGCACGCTCTTCCAGCGCAGCGACAGTGGGATCTTCGCCGTAGACATCATCGCCAACCTCGGCGCGATACATGGCTTCCCGCATCGCATCGGTCGGGCGCGTGACGGTATCGCTGCGGAGATCGATGAATGAATCTTCGTGGTGGGTGTCGTGACTGGCGCTCATGGTTCCTTTCCTGCGCCGGATCACGCCGGCGCGTCAGTGGTCGGTAATGTCGACGAGCTCTACGCTGCCGGGAGCCGGCGCCTCTCCCAGGAAACGCGTCGCCGTCGCATGAAAGCGGTCGAGGTTATCCGTGACAAGATACCGGACCTCGCCGCGGGCTTCAGCCGCTTCACGGCTCAATCTTCGCGCCGCCAGGTCCCCTGCAACCCGTGCTGCGGTGGTCGCTGCGGAATCGACGATGGTCACCGAGGCTGGCAAGGCCGCCGCGATGGCATCACGCAGCACCGGGAAATGCGTACAACCCAGTACCAGCACGTCACGACCGTGCATCCACTCGCCGGCTTCACCATGGAAATAGCGCGCCAGCGCGGCATCGACGACCGGACCCTCCGTCCAGCCTTCCTCGGCCAGCGCCACCAGCAGCGCGCAGGCCTGCGCCCGGACATCGGCACCCGGTTCGAGCGCGGTGACTGCACGGGAATACGCGCCGCCCCGCACCGTACCTTCGGTTGCAATAACGCCGATGCGACGGGTTTTCGATGCGGCAACCGCCGCTGCTGCGCCGGGTTCGATGACGCCTTCGACGAGACGGTCGGGCCATTCTTCCTGCACCGCAGGCAGCGCCACCGCCGAGGCGGTATTGCAGGCAATCACCAGCGCCTTCACACCACGCCGCTCCAGCAGGCCGGCTGCCTGCAGGGCGTAACGCTGCACGGTTTCCGGCGACCGGGTGCCGTATGGCACGCGCGCCGTATCACCGAGGTAAAGGAATGATTCCTGCGGCATGGCTTCGCGCAAGGCGCGCAGCACGGTCAGTCCGCCCACGCCGGAATCGAAAATACCGATCGGCAGGTCAGTTGCGCTATCCGTCACCTGGATTTCCCCACCCTGGCGGCACATTCCCGCAGTGCCGCCGCCATGTCGCGGCCGGACTGCCAGCGTGCGCCGGGTTCCTTCTGTATCGCGCGGTCGATGATATCCAGCACGCAATCAGGCAGTGAGTCATTCCATGCGCTGACCGGAATCGCCTCTTCATTGGCAATGCGATACATCAGGGTACCGAGCGGCTCACCGGTAAAGGGCAGGTGCCCGCTGACCAGCTGGTATAGCGAAACACCCAGTGACCACAGGTCGCTGCGTCCGTCGAGGCGCTTGCCGGAAACCTGCTCCGGCGACATGAAGCTCGGGCTGCCGAGGATGGTGCCGGTGCGGGTCTGGCTGGCATCGGCCAGATGCGCCACGCCGAAATCCGTGACCTTGATTTCCATGTCGTCGCCGCTGAGCACCAGGTTCGCCGGCTTCACGTCGCGGTGGATCACGTTCTGGTCGTGCGCAGCCTGCAGCGCATCCGCGACGCGCGCCACCAGGTCCAGCACGCGTGGCAACGGCAAGAGTTCGTTTTCCTTCGCATGGGCGGCGAGCGATGGGCCCTTGAGGAAGTCCATCGCGATGTAGGCAAGGCCCTCTTCCTCACCGACATCGTAGATGGTCACGATATTCGGATGACTCAACCGGCCGGCAGCTTCCGCCTCGCGGAAGAATCGTGCCTGCACTTCCTCGAGCTTCTCACCCTCGAATTCGTTCTGCAGGGCCAGGGTCTTCACCGCGACATCACGTCCGATGCGCGCATCCTGGCCACGATAGACAACGCCCATCGAGCCACGCGCGATTTCCTCGAGGATGCTGAAGCGTCCCAGCATCGGCGCATTGCGCGGGTCGCGCGTTTCGCCCGGCTCGATATCGATCGGGTGCTTGCGATGGCGCAGCGATTGCTCCTCGAGGCGTTGCAGGCGATTGATGCGCTGGTCGATTTCCGGCGTTGCAGGCGCTGTTTTCTTGATATGACGGAAGACCTTCAATGCCTTGGCGAAATGCTGGCGACGCTCGTAGTCGTGCGCCAGGTCATGCAGCTGCTCGAGCGCGGCTTCTTCCGGCTCGCACTGGCGCAGCGCCTCGAAGGCACGGTCCAGCTGGCCATGGCTGCGTCGGTCCTTGCCCAGTTCAAGGTTCGCCAGCGAGAGGCGACGGCGTTGTTCATCACCGGCATGCAGCCACCTGCGCTGCAGGGCAAGGACGACATGTCCCACTGCAAGGGCCAGCACGGGGCCGGACAATGGCATCCAGGTCGACTGGGAAATCAGCAGCAGCAATTCGATGTTGATCAAGACGACCGCAAATACCACCGAGCCCAATGCGGCCCAGCGCCAGTCCATGCGTGGCACCGCCAGCAGCAGCCACGCGCCCACCAGCAACCAGGCGAACCACCTTGCAGGCGCCACCCACCAGGGCGTTGCATAGACGTCACCCGCGTAGAAGCTGGCTGCGACCTGCGACAGCGCGACCGCCGAATGGACACGGTCGCTGCGCGGCGTTGTTACCAGTGGCTCGAGGTCGGAGCCCAGCAGCACGACGCGTCCCTGCAGGGCGTCCCTGGGCAAGGCACCTGCCAGCACGTCGGCAATCGAGAAGCGCTCGATCGCTCCCGGACCATCGAGCGGATAGAAATACGGCAAGGCATTTGCCTCGCGGTCGGTCGAAATCCAGTGGCGGCCAAGTGCCGCGCCCTCGCCTGCCAGCAGCCAGAGGCTGCCACGCTGCGCGTCCGTCGCGAGCATAGCCATGCGCAACGGCAGGCTGGGAAGCAACTGGCCGTTCACTTCACCGACCAGCGGGTAGCGAGAAAAATCCGCGGGCACCAGTTGCAGGCCTACACCGCTGGCAGCATCCAGCAGGCTTGGAGGTAGTTTGGCCGGCGCAAAATCGGGCAGGTCAGGCGCGCTGCGCCATTCATCGAGCCAGCCGGCCAGCGGCATGCGCGGCGGCACCAGGTCGTCCGGCATGTTCAACGGACGGGCGCCACGGCTGGAAAAATCGAGTCGCCACCGGGTAAGCGACTCGGCGATATCGCCATCGGCGGCGGCATCCGGGTCTTCGAGCTGTGGAATCGCCAGGAGGCTTCCCGGCACGGCGCGCAAGCCATCTGCCAGTGCGTCATTCGGCTGTACCCGTGCCCGCAATTCGGCAAGCGTGCCGGCCGCATCACCGGCAAGCTGCGATTCGAGGCTATCGAGCGCGGCCACGGTCGCCGGTGTGGCCGCATCCACCATCGGCAGGTTCCAGGCTACGCCGCGAACCCCGGCGTCATCCAGCGCCTGCAGCAGGCGACGCATTTCCGGGCCCGACCACGGCCATTCGCCCACCGACTTGCGGGCGGCATCGTCCAGCATCAGTACAGCGAATCGCTCGCTGGCGCGGCGCGGCGCGGAGACCTCCATGCCAAACGAATAGGCAGCCTCTTCCAGCGCCCGGAAACTGCCGGAAGCGAAGCCGGCGAGCAGCAGCACGAAAAGGAGCGCCACGGCGGGCAGCAGGCGGTGAAGCGGGTGGCGGCTTGATATCACGTCATGTTCCCGTTGCAGCAGTGCAGCACACTGTAAACTGCATAGGGTCGGCTGCAACGTGATGCTTTTCAAGCTTGGCGGCATTGCTGCTTTGCCGAAGCGCCCGGGAGAAGGTTATTCTAGGCGGCCGCAAAACACTCCTCCGACAAGGCTGATCCATGGAAATCGACTGGCATTCCCTGTACACCGAGCACCTCGCAACGCTGACGAAACGCGCGGAAGCCGCCCTGGACCACACCGGCCTGGAACACCTGCTGATCCATAGCGGTTTCCAGCATTCCGTCTTCTTTGACGATAACGCCTATCCGTTCCGGGTGAATCCGCAGTTCAATGCCTGGGTACCGCTGTATCGCAGCC
Organism: Gammaproteobacteria bacterium; assembly: GCA_033720815.1. Lineage (GTDB taxonomy): Bacteria > Pseudomonadota > Gammaproteobacteria > Natronospirales > JAJUFS01 > JAWWBS01. Next base: position 39,793 of record JAWWBT010000001.1, read on the forward strand.
CGGAATGCCTTCTTGTCATCACGCCGGGTGAAAAACCGGTGCTGGCCTTCTTTGCGCCCGACGATTTCTGGCACAAGTCCGAAAGGTTGCCGGAGGATTTCTGGACGGAACACTTCGATATCGTCCATGTCGGTTCACGCGATGACATCAAGCCCCTGCTGCCGAAAGACCGTGCCCACGCGGCGTTCATCGGCGAGCCGTTTGCGGAACTGGATGACTGGGCCGTGCAGAACGTCAACCCGGAAGACCTGCTGACCCACATGGATTACCAGCGGGCATGGAAAACGCCGTTCGAGCATGCCTGCCAGCGCGAGGCGAATCGCCGCGGTGCACGTGCCCATATTGCGGCGGAACGTGCTTTCCGCGACGGCCTGTCGGAATACGATATTCACCTCGCCTACCTTGCCGCCGCTGTACATCTTGATGAAGAACTGCCCTACAACAACATCATCGCGCTCAACGAGAACGGCGCGACGCTGCATTACCAGCAGCGTGAACGCAGCGCGCCTGTCGATTCACGCAGCTTCCTCATCGATGCCGGCGCGCAATGGAATGGCTACGCCTCGGACATCACGCGCACCCACAGCCGCGATGACAACCATTTCGCCGCACTGGTCGCGCGCATGGATGAAGAACAGCGCAAGCTCTGCGACAGCATCAGGCCAGGCATGGAATACGTTGAGTTGCAGCGTGCGACACATCGCGTCGTGGCCGGGCTGCTGAACGAGTTCGGCATGGCGAAGGGATCGGTGGACGAACTGATCGATACCGGTGTGACCCGAGCCTTCTTCCCGCATGGCATTGGTCATTACATTGGCGTGCAGGTGCATGATGTTGGCGGCCTGCTTGGCGATGAGAAGGGCAAGCTGTTGCCGCGCCCCGACGACCAGCCGTTCCTGCGGCTCACCCGAAAGGTGGATGTCGACCAGGTATTCACGGTTGAACCGGGCCTGTACGTGATAGACACCTTGCTCGAGAAACTGCCGGCAGACGCCAGGAAGCTGCTCGACGACGACGGCATCGCGAAGTTCCGCCCCTACGGTGGTGTGCGCATCGAGGACAATGTCCGTGTTACCAGGGATGGCCACGAGAACTTCACCCGCGATGCCTTCCGCTCGCTGGAAGGCTAGCCCCTCGATGAGTACCGCGGTAATGCGCATGAAAAAGCCGGCCTTGAAGGCCGGCTTTTTCATGCCTGGACAGGCAGCTCAATCAAGCAGCTGCTCGAAAACATCGGGATAACCGTAGGATGTCGCACCACGATTGCCGGGATTCTTCGCCGGCTCGGCGCGACGTACAGGCGTTGGCGGGATCCGGTCGATATCCTCGAAATACCGGTCAACGACCATGTCTTCATACAGCTCGCCGACATATTCGCCAGTCAGCTTGTGCACGCTGGGGCCATTCAACTGCCCTACCGGTCGGCCATTCATGGCGAAGATCAGGTTGTCTTCCCAGAAGCCGACGGCATCGCCATCCTCGTTGTATATGTAATTCGTCATCGCCTGCGGCATCCCGCTTCCGTTTCCATTCGTGAGCTATCCATCAATTATTGCGTATCGCCAGCAGGGCGCAATCCGCGATGACCGGATTCCCGATGAGTGGAACCCACGCCATGACTGCCGGGCATTGAGTCAGACATTCGACCCGCGCGGGCCGAAAAACAGCCACAGGAAGAAGCCAAGAACCGGCAGGAAAAGGATTGCCAGGACCCACAGCAGCTTGTTGGGGTTCGTACCCCGGCTCTGGACGACGTTCAGGATTGCCCAGATGTCCGCGACCAGGACAAGAAAGCCGAAGAAACCACCCACCTGCATGCTCATCATTGCGCCACTCCTTACCGCCTGGCGACGAAGTACATGATGTCGCGACTGCCACTGCGGTCACGACGATCGAATTTCATGCCCGCCTTCTCCATCACGCGTTGCGATGAGATGTTGCTGGAATCCGTGGCGCCAATGACCTTGCTGTCGCCAAGCGTTTCAAAGCCATGCGTGATCAGCAGCCTGGCGAGTTCACTGGCCAGGCCCATGCCCCAGTGCTCGGGCGCAAGGCCAAAGAGGATCTGGCGCCTTGGCGGTTCGCCGAAATACCAGAACCCGCCAAAACCGATGAGCTCATCGCCATCGGCCGGCGTGACTGCCAGCAGGCCGGTCTTTTCGTCTTCGAACATCTGCCGGCTCCTTGCCAGGAGCTTTGCCGTGTCGTCACGGCTCAGTTCGAGATTCTCCCAGAGATAGCGGCGCACATCCGGGTCGGTCCAGAGTGCATGCAGCGCATCCAGGTCGGAGTCTTCGAAAGGTCGCAGCTGAAGTCGATCGGATTTCATGAATTCCCCTTTCAACCATCACGTCCTGCGCAACGGCTTCCCCCAATCGGTTCAGCAGATACTTTCACGAATTCGGTGACGGCGACAAGCATGATTCAGTTCAGCACGGCAATGGCCAGGTTCAGCGCGCCTGCAAACAGGACCCAGGCGAGGTATGGCACCAGCAACCAGGCGGCAACATGATCGCGTTCGCGAAACGACAGGATGGTGCAGACGATGAACACGGCGAGCAGCAGCAGTTCGCCAAAAGCCACCCAGGGCATGTGCAGGCCGAAGAACAGCGCCGACCACAGCGCGTTCAGGGCAAGCTGGATGAAATACGGAGTGAACGGCCGGCCGCGCTCACCCGCGGGAACCCGCAGCCACACCCGGGCACCGGCAACCGCGATGAAAACGTAAAGCAGCGTCCATACCGGGCCGAAAAGCCAGTTCGGCGGTGTCCACGAAGGCTTGGCAATGCCCGCGTACCAGTCACCCGGCGGGAAGAACGCACCGCTACTCGCCACTGCGGCAAGCAGGAGCAGGAACGCCGGATAGACCACCACCGGGCGGTTCATTCCTCGCCCCGCTGTTCAATCTGCACCTGGACCTCGCGCAGTTCCTCGCGGGTCACGCGCTCGATTTCCAGCAAGGCATCCCGGTTCTCGAGCTGCTGTGACTGGTCTTCGAGGTCCTTGTCCAGGCCGCGCGCCAGGTCCTGCTTGATGCGCTCCAGGCGTTCCATCAGCTCGTCGCGACGGCGTTCGAGATCGGCCCGATCAGACATGGTCCACCTCCTCGTGGTCGACATTTCCTACAGACTAGCGGGAATCGACTGCCGCGCACAAAAAAAGCCCGGCAAATTGCCGGGCTTTCCGTGACATCGACAGACTGTCAGCCGCTCAGGGCGTGTCGTAAGCCTGTGGACGCTCTTCGTCGTCACGATAACGCTCGCGCAGCTTGATCTGTCGCGAGGTCATCTCGACCTTCTCGCCGCGGATGAATACGTGGTCCGCGAAAGTGGTTACTTCCAGCGGGTCTCCGTCCCACACCACGACATCGGCGTCATAGCCCGGCGCGATACGACCGAAATTCTCGACACCATAGATTGCGGCAGGATTCACCGTCATTGCTTCCAGCGCCGCGGTCCACGGCAGGCCGTTCGCTACCGCATTACCCGCGTACTGGGTGATGTTGCGCGCATTGTGCGAGCCCGCCGTGAAGGCGACCTTCACACCGGCCGCGTTCAGCGCGGCGGCATTCTGCAGGGTCGAACCGATCATCTCGAAGGACGATGGCAGGTTCTGCAGGGCATCGATGATCACCGGCACCTCGGCCGCGGCCAGCTGGTCGGCAACCATCCACGCCTCGGCGCCACCGTTGATGACGAGATCCAGGTCGAAATCCTCGGCCAGGCGCAGTACTGCCTCGATATCGCTGGCACGATGCACCGTCACGACGAACGGCATCTCGCCACGCAATACCGGCTGCATTGCCTCGAGATCGAGGCGCGACAGCGCGTAGTCGTAGCGGTCGGCGGCCTCGAAGGCGCGGCGGTTATTACCGAAATCCTTCGCGTCCTGCAGCGCCTCGCGAAGTGCCAGCATGGCACCGCCACGGCTTTCGCCCCCGTAACCGGAACCGGTTTCACCGAAGGCGGCATGCATGGCAGCACGATCGACAAGGATGAAATCGTCGACGCTGCCCAGCGAAATCACCGCGCTCTGGCCGTGAATCAGCTTGCCACCACTCCACGAAGTGCCCGGCACGCTCGCCGTACGGGTCACGCCTTCAATGCGCTGCACCGGGATCAGGGTTGAACGCGGGTTGATGGCATCGGCCACGTAATGCGCCGCGTTGAAACGATCACCGCTGTAGACATAGTCCACGGTGTCGTCCACCGCGCCGACCTCGACCAGGCCGAGGTTGGTGGAAGGATCCATCAGGCCCGGCGTGACGACCTTGCCGGCCGCATCGATCACTGTCGCGTCTTCCGGGATGACCACATCACTGCCGACCGCGGCAATGCGGCCGTCACGGATCAGCACGGTGCCTTCCTTGATCACGCCGGCCTCGGCCTGCGTGTGGACCACGCCATTGATGATCGCAAAGGTCTCCGCGTGCACCGCCGTCGAAAGGAATCCGAAGCAGAGCAGCGAGAGCGTGAGGAAATGTCTCAGGTTGTTTCTCATGTGCTGTCTCATTGGATCTGGCCCTCCACTTCGATGATGCCGATTTCGAAATCCGTCTTCGGCTGGAAGGCAGGGTCGTTGCGGTCATACGCCAGTGCGCCGTCGATGAAGACCTGCTCGGCCTGCGAGTAGACGCTGAACGGGCTGCCGGACCAGATTACGATATCGGCCATCTTGCCGGTCTCCAGCGAACCGGTCTGGTCAGCGATACCCAGCGACTTCGCGGCATTGATGGTGAGCCAGCGCATGGCCTGTTCCGGCTTGATATCCATGCCGGCACGGTTTGCTGCGGCCATCGCCTTGGCGGCTTCCTGGTTCAGGCGCTGGATACCGACCTCGGAATCGGAATGCACGATGGCGCAGGCGCCAGCGGAATCGACCAGCGGCACGTTTTCACGCACGCCGTCGAAGGCTTCCATCTTGAAGCCCCACCAGTCGGCCCACATCGCGGCACAGGTGCCCGCTTCGGCAAGTTCTTCGCCGATCTTGTAGGCCTCTACGGCGTGATGGAAGGTGCCCACCTTGTAGCCGAACTCGTCGGCGATATCGAGCATGACCAGCATCTCGTCGGCGCGGTAGCAATGGTTATGGATGAGGATCTCGCCCTTCAGCACGCCAGCCAGGGTTTCAAGCGCAAGGTCACGCTTTGGCGGTTCACCCTCGCCACGCTCGGCGGCTTCGAGCTTTTCCAGGTATTCCTCGGCGTCGATCCAGGCATTGCGATAGCCGGCGACATTGCCCATGCGCGTGGACGGCGAGCGACCCTTGCTGCCGTAAACACGCTTCGGGTTCTCACCGCAGGCCATCTTCAGGCCATGCGGGGCACCCGGGAATTTCATGTCCATCACGGACTGGCCCGGCACGTTCTTGAGCGTCACACCGCGGCCACCGAACAGGTTTGCTGAACCCGGCAGTACCTGCAACGAGGTCACGCCGCCGGCCAGTGCCGTCATGAAACCCGGGTCCTGCGGCCACACCGAATGCTCGGCCCAGACTTCCGCCGTGTTCGGCGACGTCATTTCATTGCCGTCGGCATGAGCGTCGACACCCGGCGACGGGTAATCGCCCAGGTGGGAATGCACATCGATAATGCCCGGTGTCACGAACTTGCCCTTCGCATCCAGCGTTTTCACACCCTCGGGTGCATCGACCTGGCTGCCGACCGCGGCAATCCTGCCGTCCTGGATCAGCAACTGGCCGTTCTCGATCTTCTCACCGGTGCCCGTAAACAGCGTGGCGTTGGTGATCAGCATGGCCTCGGAAGGCATCGGCTCATAGGTGGAGGGAAAGGGTTTGTCCGCCTCAGGCGCCTTGGCCTTTGCGGATGCCGGTGCTTCGTCGCCACCGCAGCCAAGCAGGGTGACTGCGAGCAAGCCGGCCAGCGCGAGGGGAACGCGCCGGAAAGAGCATCGTTGCATCACGACCTCCAGTTTCTTCTGTTGTAGGGGAGTCGGCAGGCTACGACGAGCGCGCGAGCCACCGCAAGCGCCGAGTTCCACGGGCGCTGCAACATCGACCCGTCCATGACGGGGCAAGCCGCGCGTGTCTGTGTAGAATGAATCCAGGTTTCAAGGGGAACTCTCCATGGGCGGAGCACTGCAACAGATTCTCGTCCTGCTCGGCATTACGGTGCTGGCAGTCATGATCCTGATGCGCCTGCGCCTGCCTCCGATCCTCGGATATCTCGTTACCGGCCTGCTGGTAGGACCCTATGGTCTCGGCTGGTTCGACAACACCGAAGAAACCCGCCAACTGGCCGAGTTCGGCGTGGTCTTCCTGCTGTTCACGCTTGGCCTCGAGGTCTCCCTGCCGCGCCTGCTGGTGATGAAGAAGGAAGTGCTGGTGCTCGGCAGTGCCCAGGTCGCGGTGACGACGCTGATGGCCGTAGGGCTTTCGGGGCTATTCGATATATCGCCGGAAATTGCCATCGTCATCGGTGGTGCCTTCGCCATGTCATCCACCGCCATCGTCGCGAAACAGCTGAAGGAACAGCTCGAACTGCACCAGCCCCATGGCCGCCTGTCGATCGGCATCCTGTTGTTCCAGGATATTGCCGTCGTGCCGTTCATCATCCTGATCGCTTCAATCGGCGGTGATGGCGGGCAGTCGCTATGGGAAGACCTCGGCATGGCCACGGTAAAGGGCGCGATCGCGCTGGCGATCGTGCTGGCCATTGGTCGCTGGTTGCTGCGCCCGCTGTTCCATGAGGTTGCGAAAACGCGGTCCGCGGAAATCTTCACGCTTGCGGTACTGCTGTTCACCCTCGCCTCCGCGTGGGCAACGCACGAATTCGGCCTGTCGTTGGCGCTGGGCGCCTTCCTGGCGGGCATGATGCTCGGCGAGACGGAATTCCGTCACCAGGTCGAAGCCGACATTCGCCCGTTTCGTGACATGCTGCTCGGCCTGTTCTTCGTCACCATCGGCATGCTGGTCAATCCCCATGCGATGGAACCGGTTATCGGTTACGTGCTGCTGGGCGCGTTTTCGCTGATGGTGTTCAAGCTGGTCACGATCACGCTACTCGGTCGGCTGGTTTCGAGTAACTGGAACGCCTCCCTGCGGGCAGGCATCGTGCTGGCACACAGCGGTGAATTCTCGTTCGCACTGCTTACCCTCGCTATCGGCCAGGACCTGCTCGGTGAATCGCTGGCGCAGATCGCACTCGGCAGCATCATGTTGAGCATGGTGTTCTCGCCACTGCTGATCCGGCATAGCGGAAGGCTCGCGCGCTTCGTACAGAGCGACCAGGAGGATGTCGAAAAGGACATGCTCGAACACGCTGTCGCACGGCATGAACTGAATACCAAGGATCACGTCATCATCTGTGGTTACGGTCGAGTCGGCCAGAACATCGCACGTTTCCTGGAAAAGGAAGGTTTCGACTACATCGCGCTCGACCTGGACCCCTACCGTGTCCGCTCCGCGCGAGCAGCCGGCGACCCGGTTTACTATGGCGACGCCACGCACCTGGATGTATTGCACGCAGCAGGTCTCGATACGGCAAAGATCCTGGTGCAATCGTATTACGGCGTGGAAATTTCGATGAAGATTCTCGAGCAGGTGCGCGGGAAATACCCTGACCTGCCGATCCTGATACGTACCCGTGATGACACGCATCTCGACAAGCTGCAAAGCGCCGGCGCCACCGAAGTGGTGCCGGAAACGCTGGAAGCCAGCCTGATGATGTCGGCGCACGTGATGTCGTTCCTTGGCGTACCCATGCGGCGAATCCTCAAGGACATCCAGGACGTTCGAGAGCACCGCTATGAATTGCTGCGTTCGGTGTTCCGTGGCCAGGATGCGCAACGCATCGATGAGACCCATGCATTACGCGAGCAGCTGGCCACGGTGAAGATCAAGGAAAACAGCGAGGCTGCCGGACGGCAGTTGCAGACGCTGAACCTGGAACGCTTCGGCGTGGTTGTTACCGGCCTTCGCCGCGACGGCATTCTCGGTCGCCAACCTGACCCGGATACCGAGCTGCGTAGTGGTGACGTGCTGGTACTGTTCGGCACGCCTGAAGACCTGGACCGCGCCGAGAACGAGATACTGAAACGCCCGGACTGAGCCGGGCGCTTTCCTTACTCCTGCAGGCGCTGTTCGCGCGCCGGCCCCTCCATCAATGGCCCGGGCGGTACCTGCTTCAGCAATGCTTTCGCCGCGGCGCGAATGCGTTCCATCGTCACCGGCCCTTCGACCAGGCCCGATGCAATCCCTTCGTAAAGCGCCTTCCCGTCATGCAGCAGGTGCACATGCAGGGTACCGACCCGAAGTGGCACATCGCGCGGTTCAGGCAGGTGACGGTCGATCACCGCGCCAGCAAACGTCACTCGCTCATAGTGCTCTTCCTGGTATTCCTCGGTGACGTAGGTGACGTATTCGAGCTGGATATCGCCTCCGGACTCGACCTGCCGGTAACCAAGACGCCGCATTTCCTCACCCAGCGCCGCCTCGATCTGCGCGCGTGACTGCCGGGTGCGCATCGGTCCGAGCGGCACATCGCTGCGATCCGGCACAACTTCGAATGTCGTGAAGGTGCCAATGACGTCGGTATCCACCGGATGAATCTCGACGGTAGGGCCCGAAGAACAGGCGGCAACCAGGGCCGCACAGCAACCGACCATGACAAGGTGGAAAAGTCGCATGGATGAATCCCTTCCTGGTGTATTTACCTTTTTCCAGAGTAGCACCGCGCCGCCTGCGTGACCTAGAATCCGTTTTTCACCTTTCAATCGGGGCAACTGCATGACCACCATCGGCACGCCACTCGGCAACACGGCGACGAAAATACTCCTGCTCGGCTCGGGCGAACTCGGCAAGGAAGTGGCCATCGAGGCGCAGCGTCTCGGGATCGAGGTGGTTGCCGTGGATCGCTACGAAAATGCGCCGGCTATGCAGGTAGCGCATCGTGCCCATGTGATCGACATGCTCGATGGCGACGAGCTGCGCCGGGTAATCCTGGAGGAAGACCCGGATCTCGTCGTGCCGGAGATCGAGGCCATCGCCACTGCCACGTTGCTGGAACTGGAAGACGAAGGTCATCGCGTCGTGCCGACCGCGCGTGCCGCGCGCCTGACGATGGACCGCGAAGGCATCCGCCGCCTGGCCGCGGAAGATCTCGGCCTGCCGACGTCACCCTATCGCTTCGCCGATGAATTCGAGGACTTCGAAGCCGCCGTCCATGAAATCGGCATGCCCTGCGTGGTGAAGCCGGTGATGTCGTCGTCGGGCAAGGGCCAGTCACTGGTCCGCGAGGCAGCCGATATCCGGAAGGCCTGGGACTATGCGCAGGAAGGCGGCCGCGCCGGCAAGGGACGTGTCATCGTCGAGGGATTCGTGGATTTCGATTACGAGATCACCCTGCTGACGGTGGTTCACACCGACGGCACATCGTTCTGCGCACCGATCGGTCACCGCCAGGAAGATGGCGACTATCGCGAATCCTGGCAGCCGCACCCGATGACCGACACTGCCCTCCAACGGGCGCAACAGGTTGCCGGCGCCATCACCAACAATCTTGGCGGCTACGGCATCTTCGGAGTGGAGCTTTTCGTGAAGGGCGATAACGTGTGGTTCAGCGAGGTATCACCGCGTCCGCACGACACCGGCATGGTGACGATGATTTCGCAGGATCTCTCGGAATTCGCGTTGCACCTGCGTGCCATCCTGAAATTGCCGATACCCGAGATTCGCCAGCACGGCCCTTCCGCCTCGGCCGTGATCCTGGTCGAAGGCGAAAGCGATGCCGTGCAGTTCGGCAATATCGAACGCGCGCTGACCGAGCCCGACACGGAACTGCGACTCTTCGGCAAGCCGACAGTGTCCGGTCGCCGTCGCATGGGCGTGGCGCTCGCGCGTGGGGAAGATGTCGAGGATGCTCGCCGCAAGGCGCGCGATGCGGCAGGCGCGGTCAGCGTGAAAACCTGAATCGCTGGAACCGGGTTACCAGTTCCAGGCCTGGAACGCGATGACATCGTAGGCGAGGAAAATCCCCGCCCATGCCAATGCCGTGACAAGCCCCACGCCACTTCGCAACGGCGCATAAAGGTGCCGGCGCCACAGGGCGACGAGGTAGGCCGGCAACGCCAGCACCGCGAATACGGGAGCAACAATACTGGCTGCCAGCAGACCGATTGCCATGGCACCCGGTCGCGCCAGCTCCGGCAGGCTCATCAGGTGAAAGAGTATCGGCACCGCCAGCGCGGCGAGCACCGCGACACCTGACAGCGCGGTCGGGAAGAGTTCCAGCCAGCCATCGATACGCTTGCGATTGCGCCAGCCCTTCAGCGGCACTCGCGTCAGCTGCAATATCGCAAGCCCTGACCCCGGCAGGAGAACCAGTAGCGCGGCGAGCGGCCACCACGCCTTCCACGCCGGGACCTGGCGCCACTCCGCAGCACTGTTCCAGAGCAGCAACCCTTCATCGCTTTCCTGCCATTGCCAGTCCGACCACCACAGGCGACGATCGCGTAGCCAGCCATCTGCGGTCGCTGCCGCGACCAGCTGGCGCTCGCGGATGCCCGGACCGCGCAGGCACAAGGCCTGCCTGCAAGGCCGTGCGCGCAACGGCCCTGCCATGTCGAGCAGCATCTGCTGCGGCGGGGAAATATCGCCGCTGCGACGGTAGTATCCCGACAGGATCGCCGGCGGATGATCTCCAGGATCGAGCCCTTGCGCGGGCAGGGTTGTTTCCAGCTGTCCGCGCAACAGCTCCTCGAAGTCGGCAATGGCCGCCGCGGAACCACCCTGGTTGACCAGCAGCACGTAGCCGCCGTTGCGTTCCGGCAGGTAGGCAAATGCAGCCCGGTAACCCGGCGTGCGACCACGCAGGCCGAATTGCAGGATGCCTCCCGGATATTCGCGGCGGAACCCGCGGGTTCGCGGTCCGGGCAACTCGGCAGGCCCTTCCAGCAAAGCCACGAGATCGGGCCCCAGCACTCGCTCGCCGTTACGCTCGCCATCGTTCAGGAGCAGCTGAAGGAAAATCGCCAGGTCACGGGCCGTCACCCACCAGTCACCCGCTGCGGCCAGGTTCAGTTCCAGTGGCTGAATGGGTCGGCCATGGGCATCGTGGGCGGGAGCAACATTGCTCGACGGCTGGCCGAGAAGGATCGATGTACCCAGCGGCACGTTCACGAGCGGGTCGATGATGTCCTGCAGGGGAGCCGCGGCAGCTTCTTCGGCAATATAGGCTGCAATCGCCGTGTTCAGCACGGAATGGCGATAACGCGAGCCGGGACGAAACGCCGTCTCGCCGGCACGGAAGGATCGGTTGATGGCGGCCAGCAGTGGCTGGCCATCAGCCGGCATGACGATATCGCGATAATGCGGCTGGGCGAGCCCGGCCCTGTGCATCAGGAGGTCCTCGATGCGAACTGGACGATCGGCATACCAGTCATTGCGGAGGTCGACCTCGGGGGCGCGATCCAGCACCGCGTCATCGAGCGAGAGCGAACCGTCTTCGGCAAGCAGACCTACCACCAGCGCAACAAGGACTTCACCCGCGGAACCCAGGCGAAACCGGCTGTCGTTGCTGATGCCGTTGCCGCTGGCAAAGGTGCGAACGGATTCGCGATCGAATACCGCTGCGGACACGCCGACCAAATCGTGACGCAAGCGGAGGGCATCGATTGCAGCTGCAAGGGATTCGTCGTTGCCGCGCGGTCGCGGATCGCCCACGCGTACCTCGTCATCGGCCTGCGCGAACAGCGGGCAGGCAAGCAGCAGGAATCCGATAATGACGAAAATTCGCAAAGGAAAAGCCCCGGCGTAGAAAACGACCGGGGCTCATGTTGCGGTGCCAGCGGCCTGCTGGCAAGCGGCGCGGCGGCCGCGAGGGTAAAAAGGCAGGACGTCCCTGCCCTGCAATCGATCAGTCGACCGTGACAGTCAACCGGGCAACCACACCCTTGACGCCTTTGACGTCGCGGGCCGTTTCCACCATTGCCTCGTAGTCGTTCATCGAGTCGACACGCCCGACGAGCGTCACTCGACCGTTGTCGTTGAACACCTTGACGCGGGCATCGTCGAAACGATCATCGTCATTCAGCGCGTCGGCGACACGGCCTGCGACATCGGAACCGTCGTCGCGAACACCGTCAACCAGGTTGCCTTCGGCTTCGTACTCGGCGATGCGCGGATCGCCGCTGGCGAAATCATTGCCCACGACGATGGCGCAACCGGCAGCCGGTGCAGTCAGCGAGGTCAGGATCACGCCCTTGGCAAGCATGCGGCGCATGAATCGGGTCTTCATCTTTTCTAGCTCCTTTTTCAGTTCGGTTTTCATGGCAGTACTTCTTTCCAGCACCATGAGAATCAGTCAATCGGCTCAGGATTCGTCGCGGTAGCGGCGAAGCGCGATCGCACCGGCAGTACAGGCGGCAGCGAAGATCGCGCCGGTCCAGAATTCCGGTGTCGTGAACAGGTCTCCCACAACGCTCAGGCTGAACGTATCGAAACTGCCTTCAATGTGGACGTTCTCCCCGAACAGGCGGGTATTACCCGGCCCGTCGCCATGCAGGATGGCTGCATTGTTGAAGCTGTCTTCATCACCGAACGGGATCAGGCGGCTACCCAGCAGCCGAACGAACTCGTTCGAATCAAGGAACATTTCCTCAAGGATGATGAGTGCCGCTGGCGGCAGGGTGGCCCACAGGAATGGCGCCTTCTTGGCCCAGGCCGAGGCCAGCATCAGCCAGCTCATCAGCGGCAGGTACCACAGCAGTTGTACGAGCAGCAGCAGTGCAACGCCGAACATGCCGTTGAAGAACCCGTAGTTCGACCACACCAGTGTCCAGGCGCTACCGCCACCGAAGATCACGATGATGCCCATCACCAATGTCATTGCGATCGAGAGCACACCTACCGTTGCCAGCACGATGGCCGGGAAGGTGATGAACACCGACAGCCACTTCGACATCACGGTCGATGCATCGGTAATTGGCAGCGACTTCCAGAACAGGATGGAACGGTCCCGACGCTCGGCATACAGCGAATCGAGCAGGTAGAACGGGATCACGAAGCCCATCATGATCAGGAACGGCACCGAGGTTCCGGGAACGAACATCTGCGACATCTTGCGCAACGCTTCCGGGTTCGAATCCATCAGTCGGTCAACAAAGATATCCAGGCCCACCTTGGTCGGCAGGATGTAACCGACCGAGTAGAGATAGAGCACGAAGAGGACTGCTGCCATGACAAACGGCACCATCCAGAAACCCTTGTGCTCCCACAGCTCGCGCTTCATCAGCGCTACCTGGGTTGTGAAGATATTGGTGTTCATTCCCGGTCTCCTTTCATCTTGGCGACGAAGAGGTCTGCAACGCTCGGCGTGTGCAGCTCACCCAGCTCGCGCAAGGCATCTCGCGACACACCTTCGAAGAGGAACAGCTTCTTGCCGAACACATCACGCTCGTGGATCGGGTTCATGCTCTTCGCCCGATCGGCGTTTTCGGGCTTCACCAGCACCTCGGTGAAGTCCTCGCCAACCTGGTCCATGCTTTCGTCGAGGATGATGTTGCCGTCACGGATGAACATCAGGCGCGTGAGGATCTTTTCGATCTCCTCGACCTGGTGCGTCGTGACGAGAATCGTGCGCGATTCATCGAAGTAGTCGCTGAGCAGCGAGGCGTAGAATTCCTTGCGATAGAGGATATCCAGGCCCAGCGTCGGCTCGTCGAGCACCAGCAGCTTCGCATCGATGGCCATTACCAGCGCCAGGTGCAGCTGCACGACCATGCCCTTCGAGAGCGCTCCTACTTTCGAGTTGCGCTTGATCTTGGTGCGCGAGAGGAATTCCTCGCACTTGGCACGATCGAACTTTGGGTGCGTGTCGGCGACGAAATCGATGGCGTCCTTCACCTTCAGCCAGCGCGGCAACACGGCCACGTCGGCAATGAAGCAGACATCCTGCATGATCGTCGCGCGATTGCGCTTCGGGTTCTTGCCGAGCACTTCGAGCTCGCCGTCGAAATCCGTCAGGCCGAGAATGGCCTTCAGCGCAGTCGTCTTGCCGGCACCGTTCGGGCCGATCAGGCCGACGATCTGGCCTTCCTCGATCTGGAAGTCGACGCGATCGAGCGCAACGTTGTCGCCGTAGGCCTTGTGCAGGCCACGTGCTTTCACCAGTGCGTTCATTCTTCGGAACCTCCGTTCTTGTTCGCGGCTTCCAGCAGTTCTTCGGTATCGAGACCCAGGCGGTTGATCTTGTCGACCACCAGCGGCCACTCCTCGTTGAGAAATACGTCGCGTTCGGAGCTGCCAAGACGCTTGCTGGCACCTTCCTTCACGAACATGCCGCGACCGCGGCGCTTCTCGACGAGGTCTTCGTCGACCAGTTCCTGGTAACCCTTCATCACCGTGAGCGGGTTCAGCTGGTAATCGGCTGCAACACTCCGCACGGAGGGCAGCGCATCACCATCCTTCAGTACACCTTCCAGAATCATGGCGACCACCTTGTCTCTCAGTTGCCGATAAATCGGCTGGTTGTCATTCCAGTTCGGATCCATTTCCGAGCCTCCAGTCCAGGGGCCTCAGGCCTGCCTTATTTGGCAGACTCCAGAGCCAGTTCCAGCGCGGGCAGGGCGATGTAGCGTGAAAGCCCCATCAGTCCCGGCGCGCGCAATGCCTTGGCCAGGATGTCTTCAGCCAGCTGCACCGAGGCCTGCGCCTCGCTGGTTGCCGCCGAGACCGTCACCGGCCGTTCGTGGTCCTGCTCGGCACCTGCCGTTTCAATCACCTCCAGCGGACCAACGGTCACGCCGGGGTTATCCAGCAGCAAGGGCATCTGCTTCAGCTGGTAGCGCTGTTCAGCAAGGATGTTCTGCTGCGAGATTTCCATCTGCATCCGGATCGCCGTCGCCAGCGACACTGTCCCCGTGGTCGGCTTCGCCTGCACCTTCGCCTCGGCCATGGCCGGGAAGGTTGCCAGCGAGACAGCCACGAGCAGGCCGGCTAGCAGCGTGCGGATGCTCTTGTTGTCTTGTGTCGTGTTCATCGTCGTCACTCCTGGCGGAATTTCCGCCGTTACCGAAGCGGTGTTGTAGTTAACTATAACACTAAAACCGGGAATGGCAAGCCCGTCGGTGAAATTTTCTTCATGTAGAGCTATATCTCTAGATTTTTCAGTGACTTGTAATTCCATCAAGTGGGTACCAGCGCCGGGGCCAGGTGTTATACCCCGGCTAAATCACCCCGCCTTAACCCCGATTCCGGGCGCGAAACGTAATTCCGCATGACCACCAACAAGGAGAAACGTCATGCAAGCGACCACCCTGTCCTCGCGTTTTTACGTGCTGCTCGTTACCTGCGCTTTCACGCTCGCCGCCTGCAGCCAGGCAGGCCGTGAAAACCCGCCCGAAGACCCGGCCGCCGAAAAGCGACCACGGATCGAAAACCCGGTGATGGTAGAAACTGAAGAAGCCGTTACCGTGAAAATGCGGCAGCCAATGGATACGGCAGCCCTCGCCGACAGGCGCATTGCCGGCCAGGTCATGCCAGCTCCGATGTCCGGTTTACGTGCGCCGAGCGAATTGCTGAACCGGGAGAACTACGCGCACTACGACGACAACCCGGTAAAGCGGGCTGCTGAACATCCGGTATCCACTTTCTCGGTTGACGTGGACACCGGCTCCTACGCCAACCTGCGTCGCCTGCTTGATGCCGGGCAGCTGCCACCGCAGGATGCAGTACGCATCGAGGAGTTGCTGAACTACTTCGATTACGACTACGCCCCATCGAGCGAGAGCACGCAGCCCTTCGCCACGCATGTCGCGCTCAGTCGCGCGCCATGGGATACCCGCAAGGGCCTGCTGCGCATTGCATTGAAGGGTTACGAAGTGGCGGCCAGCGAACGCCTGCCGGCAAACCTTGTGTTCCTCGTGGATGTATCCGGATCGATGCAGTCGCCGGACAAGCTGGAGCTGCTGAAGAAAGGACTCGGCATGCTGGCGGCAGAACTCGACGCTGACGATCGGGTCTCGCTGGTCGTGTACGCCGGCGCTTCCGGCGTCGTGCTGCACCCGACACCTGGCAGCGAGGGTGCAACCATCCGCAATGCCCTTGCACAGCTCACCGCGGGCGGCTCGACGAATGGCGCTGCCGGCATTCGCCTTGCCTACGACATGGCGCGGCAGGCCTTCATCAAGGACGGGATCAATCGCGTCATCCTCGCCACCGACGGTGACTTCAACGTCGGTACGGTGAATTTCGAACAGCTCGTCGACATGATCGAACGCGAGCGCGATTCCGGCATCACCCTGACCACGCTTGGCTTCGGCGGCGGAAACTACAACGACCACCTGATGGAACAGCTCGCCGACAAGGGCAACGGCAATTACGCCTATATCGACTCCATTCGCGAGGCGAACCGTGTACTGGTGACGCAGATGACCTCCACGCTGCAGGTGATTGCGAAGGATGTGAAGGCACAGGTGGAATTCAATCCTGCGGTAGTCGCCGAGTATCGGCTGATCGGTTACGAGAACCGCATGCTGGACCGCGAGGACTTCAGCAATGACAAGGTGGATGCCGGGGATATCGGCGCAGGCCACAGCGTCACTGCCCTGTATGAAATCGTCTACGTGGACAGTAATGCACAACGCATCGAACCGCTGCGTTATGGCAGGGAAGCAAGCCGTGCTGGCGATAGCGGTGAACTCGGCTACCTGAAACTGCGCTACAAGCTGCCGGATGAAGACACCAGCCGCCTCCTCGAGCAGGCAATTTCGCAGGAGGCGGAAATTGAGCTTGCCGAAACCGACGACGACTTCCGTTTCGCCACGGCGGTCGCTGCCTTCGGCCAGCAGCTTCGCGGTGGCCAGTACTCGGGTGACTTCAACTACGACGATATTCGCAGCCTGGCCGCCACCGCACGTGGCAGCGATGCATCCGGCCAGCGCGGCGAATTCCTTGGCCTGGTGCAGCTTGCCGCAACGCTCGACGGTAACCGCCAGGCGAGGCGATGAATACAGGGCTCGAAGCTGGCAGCGCCTTTCGACTGCGAGAGGCGCTGCCTTTTCCTGTCCTTCGCGTTACCCTGCCTGACATGCCGCAGGCCAATGACATGACCGATGCCGAACTGATGCAGCGTTACCGTGAAGGTGATGCGGCGG
Source organism: Gammaproteobacteria bacterium (assembly GCA_033720815.1). Taxonomy (GTDB): domain Bacteria; phylum Pseudomonadota; class Gammaproteobacteria; order Natronospirales; family JAJUFS01; genus JAWWBS01. The sequence goes on from JAWWBT010000001.1 coordinate 56,904, forward strand.
CCTTCGACACCTTGTATTCGCGCCACCGGCTGGCGGTCTTCAGTTTCCTGTTGAAACACAGCGGCCGTGATCGTGCCGAGGTGGACGAGGTTTTCCAGGAATGCTGGCTGAAGGTAATCCGTCGCCGCGACCAGTACGACACGGCGCAACCATTCCTGCCCTGGCTTTACACCATTGCACGGCACTGCCTGGTTGACCGTTGGCGCCATCTCGGTCGCGTGGAAAGCATTCATGTGGGGAGTGACGCGGCGATGCTGGGCGCCAGCAGCAACGGCCTGGCCCGTCCCGAGCGTCGCGCGGCAAGCGAACTCATCGAGCAGCGCTGGCAGGAAGCACTTGCGAGCCTGCCGGCAGTGCAACGTGAAGCCGTGCTACTGCATTTCGAGACGGACATGACACTGGAAGACATCGCCGCAGCCACTGGCACACAACGCGAGACGGTGAAGAGTCGCCTGCGTTATGCCATGAACAAGCTGCGCACGATGCTCGCCGACCTGTATGCGGAGGCCGATGATGAACTCGCCTGACGACAAGCAATTGCGCGAGGATTACCGCGCACTGAAGCGCGATGCGCCAACGGCGGACAGCGACGCCCGGATACTGGCTGAAGCGCACCGCGCCATCCGGCCGCGCCGACACCCCGTGGCCTGGGCGGGTCTCGTTGGTCTCGCGGCTGCGATCGGTTTTTCGCTGGTACTGCTACCGCAGCTGCTGGTCGATACACCCGGCGAAATGAGCGATGAAGTGGCGCAGGCGCCGGCCCGGTCGGCCCCGCAAGCTGAACGCGTCGACATCACCAGCGCCGGTGTCGCGAAAACCGATGCTGCCGCCGCTACTGCGCAACGTGAGCGTGTTGCCAGCGAGCGCGCGGCAGCCGAAAAACTGCTGGCCGCCGACGCCATGGAATCCGTTGCGGAAGACCGCGCGGCAGCCATCGCCCGGGCTGTCGAGGAATCAGGCCCCGACCTCGCCGCATTGCGGGCCGAGCTTGAAGGTGCACCCGAACCACAGTGGCGCGCCACGCTCGTCGCACTTCGTGATTCAGGCAGCCGTTCTCTCGCGGAACAGTTGATGCCGACCTATCGGGCCGAATTCGATCTCGATGAATCACTCACGCTCGACATGCTCGTCGCGGAGGTACAGTAATGAAGAAACTCGTCATCTATGGCGCATACGGTTATACGGGTCGCTTGATCGTCGACCAGGCGCTGGCCGCCGGGCTGGAGCCGCACCTGGCCGGTCGCGATGCCATGAAGCTGCAACCGCTGGCCGCCGAAAAGGGACTGGACTGGACGGCCGTAAAGGTCGACGACCGCAAGCGCCTGCACAAGCTGCTGGCCGATGCCGACGTGCTCCTCCACTGCGCGGGCCCATTCCATCGCACCGTGCGGCAGATGGCGGACGCGTGCATCGCCACCGGTACGCACTACCTCGACATCACCGGCGAGATCGACGTATTCGAATACCTGGCCGGTCGCAGCGACGACGCCCATGCTGCGGGCGTGATGCTGCTGCCGGGCGTCGGTTTCGACGTGGTGCCGACGGACTGCATGGCGGCGCACCTGAAATCGCGGCTGCCCGACGCGACGGAATTGCGACTGGCCTTCTCCGGCGGTGGCGGAATTTCCCGCGGCACGCTGCTGACGATGATCGACAACCTTGGCGAGCCCGGCGCGATCAGGAAGGACGGCGAGATCGTCCCGGTGCCGCCCGCCTTTGATGTCATTGACGTGGATTTCGGCCCACGGTCGGGGCGCGATTCGTGGAGCTGCATGACCATCCCCTGGGGCGACGTCTCCACTGCATTCCATACCACCGGCATCCCGGATATTCGCGTCTACACCGCCGTGCCACCGAAAACCATCAGCAAGATGAAGCGCATGCGCTGGTTCGGCTGGTTGCTGCGCCGCGGTTTCGTGCGCGCACTGGCACGCTGGAAGGTGAAATCCGGCAAGCCGGGGCCAAGCGACCGGACGCGCGAGGATTCGAATACCTACGTGTGGGGTCGCGCCGAGAATGCTGCGGGCAAGGTCGTCGAGGCGCGGCAGGTCGGCCCGAACGGGTACAGCTTTACCGCAACGGCAGCGGTCGCCGCAGCGAAACGCGTGCTGGGCGGCGATTCCACGGCGGGCTTCCGTACGCCGGCGATGCAGTTCGGCGCGGACTTCTGCCTGTCGCTCGGTGTCGAACGCGAAGACATTCGCTGACTGGGAATACGCGGAGAATGTTCACCAAGGCAAAAGAAGAAAGCCCCGCTCGTGCGGGGCTTTCTTCGTGAGGGCTTCAGCCCTGGTAGCTCTTGCCGGGCATCGGCACCAGCATCGGCACCTGCTCGGCATACTTCGAGTATTCCGGGTGGAAGGACTTGAGGTCCTTTTCCTCGTAACGGATCGCAATGAGGATGTAACCGCACATGCCGATGGCAAACAGCATGTGGCCACAGGTCATCACCGGGCCGCCCCAGAACGCGAGGAACCAGCCAAGATACAGCGGGTGCCGTACGACCTTGTAAAGGAACGGCGTACGGAACGTCGGCTCACCGAAGGTCCTGCCAAGGAACTGCCACAACGACTGCTGCAGGCCGAACAGGTGGAAATGATTGATCAGGAAAGTGCTCAGCAGCACCAGGCCAAAGCCCAGGCCGAACACGGCCCAGCCCAGCCAGTACGTGACGGTCGTGTCGGCATCCCAGATATCTTCGGCGATCGGGCGCCACTGCCAGTACATCAGGATGAGGATCAGGCTGGTCAGCAGCACGTAGACCTGGCGCTCCGCCGCGGCCGGGATGATCTTCGTCCAGGCCTTCTTGAAACCCTGTCGTGCCATCACCGTGTGCTGGACGCCGAACAGGGCGACCAGGCCGATATTCACCAGCACCGCGACAACGGGATTACCCGTCTCGCGACCGTAATCGATGGAATATGGAACCAGGTCCTTCAGGATCGGGAACTGCTCGGCCAGCGGGGTGGCCTGCAGGTTGCCGAGGAAGGCAATCAGGTAGAGAAAGCTCAGGAAGAAAATGCCATAGCTGGCAATTCCGAAGAGCAGGATAGTCGTACGTTTCATTAGTGGTCTCCCCCACAGTCTGTGATCGTCAGGGCCCGCCATGACGGACCTGGGGAGACATGGCGCGGATCGCCGCCGAAACGGCTCATGCGCCTGAATTTGCGCGAACGTGGTGGTAAAATGCCCGGCTTCTTGCAGATTTCACCTCATTTTTCATTCGAAAACTGGAGTTCGTCATGAAACAACCCGTTCGCGTCACGATTACCGGCGGTGCCGGCCAGATCGGCTACGCGCTGGCCTTTCGCATCGCTTCCGGCGACATGCTGGGCAAGGACCAGCCGGTCATCCTGCAGCTGCTGGAAATCACCCCGGCCCTGGATGCCCTGAAGGGTGTCGTCATGGAACTGCGCGACTGCGCCTTCCCGCTGCTGCACGACGTGGTCGCCACCGACGATGCGAACGTCGCGTTCAAGGATTCCGACTACGCCCTGCTGGTCGGCGCGCGTCCGCGCGGCCCGGGCATGGAGCGCAAGGACCTGCTCGAAGCCAACGGCAAGATCTTCGGCCCGCAGGGTGAAGCCATCGCCAGGAACGCCAGCAAGGACATCAAGGTACTGGTCGTCGGCAACCCGGCAAACACCAACGCGCTGATCGCGCAGGCCAATGCCAACGGCGCCAACCCGCGCAACTTCACCGCGATGACCCGCCTCGATCACAACCGCGCCATGGCGCAGCTGTCGGAAAAGACCGGCAAGCACGTGACCGACATCAAGGGCATGATCATCTGGGGCAACCACAGCTCGACGCAGTACCCGGATATTTCCCACTGCACCATCGACGGCAAGCCGGCCACCGAACTGGTCGACGACGCCTGGTACAAAGATGAATTCATCCCGACGGTGCAGCAGCGTGGCGCCGCCATCATCAAGGCGCGCGGTGCATCGTCTGCGGCATCGGCAGCCTCCGCCGCCATCGATCACATCCGTGACTGGGCGCTGGGCTCGAACGGCGAGATCGTTTCGATGGCCGTGCCGTCGGACGGCTCCTACGGCATCGAGGAAGGCGTGATCTACTCCTTCCCGTGTGTCTGCAAGGACGGCGATTACGAAATCGTGCAGGGCCTGGACATCAACGACTTCTCGCGCGAGAAGATGAACGCCACCGACAAGGAACTGCGCGAAGAGCGCGATGCGGTGAGCGACCTGCTCTGATTCGCAGCCTGCTGCGACATGAAAAGCCCCGCTTCGGCGGGGCTTTTTGTTTTCCGGGTGTCCGCCGGACACGTCCGGACACCTGTCCGCCCCAGCTGCTTGCCCGCCAACGTCGTACTGAAATCCTTTTAATCCTTCCTGTTCAATCACTTGACCCGCAATGCAACGTTTGGCACGCGAGTTGCATCTTAACCAGGTAACACCCGAAACCAATAAAGGGATACCTGATGATTCGTGATACCTCCGCCCAGGACGTGGCAATCGATCCGGCACCACAGAAGAAGCGCCGCCTCGTCACCGCAGGGATCGCGCTTGCCGCCGTTCTGATTCTCGCCATCCTCGTCGTGCCGGCATGGCAGCGCTGGGCATCGTCCGATATTTCCGTACCGATGGAACGCCTGCGCACCGCCACCGTCGAGCGCAGCGATTTCGTGCGCGATGTCGGCGTACCGGGTCGCGTCGTGGCTGCCGTGGCGCCCACCCTTTACTCGCCGGCCCAGGGCACGGTGACGCTGGAGGTACAGGCGGGCGACAGCGTCGAGAAAGGCCAGGTACTTGCCACGGTGGAAAGCCCGGAAATTCTCAGCGAGCTGGAACGCGAAGAGTCGGTACTCGAGTCGCTGACGCTTGCCTGGGAACGCCAGAAGATCGAAACGCGCAGCAAGCAGTTGCAGAACGAGCAGGCGGTCGACCTGGCCAAGGTGAAACTGGATGCTGCTCGCCGCGAAGCGGATCGCGCGAAGCTCTCGTTCGACGAGGGCATCATGAGCCAACAGGAAATGGAAAAGGCCTTCGATGAGCGCGCGACCTCCGAAGTGGAATACAAGCACGCCGTCGAGAACGCCAACCTCGGCAAGGACAGCCTCGCCTTCGAATTGAAGACCAGCCGGCTCGCGGTGGACCAGCAGCAGTTGCTGGTCGACAACCTGCAGCGCCGCGCGGACGACCTCATCATCCGCTCGCCGGTTACCGGCCTGGTCGGCAACGTTGCCGCCGAACAGAAGGCAGCCGTTACGCAGAACACACCGTTGCTCACGGTCGTCGACCTCAGCGCGATGGAAGTCGAAGCGCAGATCCCGGAATCCTACGCCGATGCGCTCGGGCTCGGCATGCCGGCCGAGATCACGTACGGCAATTCCACCTACGAAGGCATCGTCGCCGCCGTATCGCCCGAAGTGCAGAACGCACAGGTCACGACGCGCGTGCGCTTCGCCGATGCACCTCCGCAGGACCTGCGCCAGAACCAGCGCGTTTCGGTTCGCGTGGTGATGGAAACCAAGGAAGACGTGCTCACCGTCCAGCGCGGCCCGTTCCTCGAATCCGGTTCCGGCCGCATGGCCTACCGCATCGAGGATGGCATGGCGCGACGTGTACCGATCCAGATCGGCTCGACCAGCGTGAACCGCGTGGAAATCGTCCGCGGACTCGAGCCGGGAGACCAGATTGTCATTTCGTCGACGGACAGCTTCAACAACGCCGACACCGTTTACCTGACCAATTAAGTAACTACCGAAAATCGAACGAATACCGACAAAGGGGAATACCAATGCTGAACATGGAAAACATCGCCAAGGTCTATCGCACCGAACTCGTGCAGACGCACGCCCTGCGTGACTTCAGCCTGAACGTCGACGAAGGCGAATTCGTTGCCGTTACCGGCCCATCCGGTTCGGGCAAGACAACCTTCCTTAATATTGCCGGCCTGCTCGAGGATTTTTCGGAAGGCATCTACACGCTGGACGGCGAGGATGTGTCCAACCTCAATGACAACGCCCGCTCGAAGATCCGCAATGAAAAGATCGGCTTCATCTTCCAGGGCTTCAACCTGATCCCCGACCTGAATCTCTTCGACAATGTCGATGTGCCTTTGCGCTATCGCGGTTTCAATGCAAGTGAACGCAAGCGCCGCATCGAGGAATCGCTGGAACGCGTCGGCCTCGCCTCGCGCATGAAGCACCTGCCCTCGCAGCTTTCCGGCGGCCAGCAGCAGCGGGTGGCCATTGCACGTGCCCTGGCTGGCACACCGCGCATCATGCTGGCGGACGAACCGACCGGTAACCTCGATTCGCTGATGGCACGCCAGGTACTGGAGCTGCTGGAGGAAATCAACGAGGCCGGCACCACCATCGTGATGGTCACGCATGATCCTGAACTGGCCCGACGCGCGCACCGCAACGTGCACGTGATGGACGGCAAGGTCACCGACTTCACCGAGTTCCAGCACGCTCGTGCGGAACATGACGCCGAAGCGGCGAACGCGTAAGGAGACGGCGATGTTTTCCTACTACCTGAAACTCTCGCTGCTCAGCATCAAGCGCAACCCGATCCTGAGCACGCTGATGATGGCGGCTATCGCCGTCGGCATCGGCGCGTTCATCACGATGCTGACGGTTTACCACATCCAGTCCGGCAACCCGCTCTGGTACAAGAATGACCAGGTCTACCACCCGCAGATCGACATGTGGAACCCCGACCAGCCGTACCGCGAAAGCAAGCCGGATAGCGGACCGGACCTGTTCACCTATCGCGATGCGATGGCGCTGCACGAGTCGGACATCCCGACCTACAAGGTCGCCACGTTCAAGACGGGTGACGTCATCCTTCCGGAAAGTGATGAACTGGCCCCCTTCCGTGACGTAGGCCGCATGACCTACAACGATTTCTTCCAGATATTCGACGTGCCGTTCCTTTACGGCGGCGCCTGGGATGATCGAGCAGACCAGGGTGGCGAATTCGTCGTGGTGCTTTCCCGCGAACTCAACGACAAGCTTTTCGGTGGTGAAAACAGCGTTGGCGAGCGCGTTCGCATCGGCGATCACGAGTTCACCGTGACCGGTGTTCTCGACGAGTGGTACCCGGTACCGAAGTTCTATGACCTCACCAACGGTGCCTTCCAGGGGCCGGAGGAATACTTCATGCCTTTCCAGTTGCTGCACACGCTGGAAAGCCCACAGTGGGGCAACACCAATTGCTGGAAGAGCGAGGACTACGGCACGGGTGACGAGGTTTATCCGAATTTCGTCAACGGCGAATGCATCTGGATCACCTACTGGGTGCAGCTCGATACGGAACAGCAACAAGAGGAATACATGGATTTCCTCGCCGCGTATTCCAGCGAGCAGGCCGAGCTTGGCCGCTCGGCAAGGCCGGAAAACCAGACCATCAACACTGTCGAGGAATGGCTGGAATGGAACGAGGTGGTCGGTGACGACAACCGTGTACTGGTCGGCCTGTCTTTCCTGTTCCTGGTTGTCTGCCTGCTGAACACCGTCGGCCTGCTGCTCGCGAAGTTCATGGGTCGAGCCGGTGAGATCAGTGTGCGTCGCGCACTGGGTGCATCGCGACTCGATGTGTTCCGCCAGCAATTGATCGAATGCGGTTCCATCGGTGTAGTCGGTGGCATGGCAGGCATCGGCCTCGCCGCACTCGGCGTCATCGCCGTGAAGAAGATGTATTCATTCAGCGGTCCCGCCGGCATGGACATGGAAATGGTGGTGACTGCATTCGTTACCGCCATCCTCGCCAGTATTGCCGCGGGCCTCTGGCCCGCGTGGCAGATCACTCGCGTGCCGCCTGCCGGCTACCTCAAGACGCAGTAAGGAGAGTTCATCATGGATATCAAGCCGATTTTCTCCGCGATGCTGCGGAACAAGACAGGCCCGATCCTCATTGCATTGCAGGTGGCCATCACCGTGGCAATCGTATCGATCTCCGGGTTCATCATCAGCGAACGCATCGAGAAGGTGCAGCGACCGACCGGCATGGACGACGCCAACCTGGTGTTCGCCGAGATCGCAGGCTTTGGTGAGGAGTTTGACCAGATCGCGACCTACCACCAGGACCTGAAGGCACTGGAAGGCCTGCCCGGAGTTGTCAGCGTCGGCTACATGAATCGCCCTCCGCTGACGGGTGGCGGCAGCTCGTCGACGTTTTCCACGAGTCCCGAACCTGACAGCGATGATTCAAAGGGAACGGCCTACTGGAATATCGATGAACGCGCCGTGGATGCGCTGGGCCTGAACATCATTGCCGGTCGCAATTTCGACATTACGGAAATAAACCGCACCAATGACCAGGACATGCAGGCCTACGCCCTGGTGACCGAGGCCTATGCAAAGGATCTTTTCGGTGAGGAAAGTGCCGTCGACAAGCTGATGTACAACGGCCTTGGCGAACCGATTCGTATTGTCGGCGTCATTGATCACATGCAGGGTGCCTGGGTCGGTTGGGACAAGCTGGATCGAAACGTGCTGTTCAGCTCCCTGCGGGGCGAAACCAGCCTGGGCTACGCGATTCGCGTCGAACCCGGCCTGGCCGACAGCATGGTGCCGGTCATTGAAACGAAGCTGCAGGAAATCAATCGCAACCGAGTCGTGACCAGCGTGCGCACGTTGCATGAGTTCATGGACCGCAGCTACCGGCAGGATACAGCGATGATCAAGATGCTGGTTGCCGTGAGCACCCTGCTGGTCGCGGTGACCTCGCTCGGGATCGTCGGCCTTGCCGCCTTCAACGTGAACCAGCGCCGCAAGCAGATCGGCACACGCCGTGCACTCGGTGCAACGCGCGCCGACATCCTGAAGCACTTCCTGACCGAAGCCATGTTGATCACTTCCGTTGGAGCCGCACTCGGTGTGGCGCTCGCATTCGCGATGAGCTTCTGGCTGGGCACGCAGTTCAACCTGCCGAAGATGGACTGGTGGTACGTGGTTCCGGCGGCCGGCGGCCTGCTGGTGATCGGTGTGCTATCGGTGCTTGGCCCGGCGCGACGCGCAACGCTGATCAGTCCGGCACTGGCGACGCGCAGCGTCTGATTTCGACACTACGAGGGGGTGTGTCATGTTGAAACTGATCATTGCAACCATACAGGCGCTGCTGCTTGCGGCAGCGCTTTTCTGTCCAGACGAAAGCCGGGCAGCGGACAGCCCTGAATCCCTGGCCGCCACGATCATGTCCCTTGATCGCGTGCTGTTCGAACAGGGCTTCAACGACTGCGATATCGAAGCACTTGACGGTGTCGTGTCGGAGTCCCTGGAGTTCTACCACGACCAGGGTGGCATCACGCGTGGCAAGACGGCGTTCCTGGATTCGGTTCGCAACAATATCTGCAATATCGAGTACAAGGCGAGTCGTGAACTGCTGCCGGGAACCTTTTCCATCCATCCGCTGTATGAAAACGGTGAGCTGTATGGAGTCATCCAGCAGGGCGAACACCGTTTCCTGGCGAAATACCCGGACGAACCCCTGCGGGTGACTTCGGTGGCGAGCTTCACGCACCTTTGGCTGCTCGACGGCGATGAGTGGAAGCTCAGCCGGGTGTTGAGCTACGACCACCACGCACCGGCTTCACCAAGACCGACAGCAGGAGCAGACGCCATCTGAAACCGGACGGGTGAAGCCCGCCGGCTTTGGGTAGAATTGACGGGCGGCTTGCCGCCCGTTTCGTTTCCAGGGGAATTCAAGGGGATCCCATGCCGAGCATACTCGTCATTGACGACAACGAATCCGTATTCGAGGCACTGGAGCTTCTCTTCTCGCTCGAGGGCATCGAAACGCGCTGGGCAGAAACCCCGGCACAGGGAATGGCGCGGCTTGCCACGCACGACTACGACCTCGTGATCCAGGACATGAATTTCTCCGCCGATACGACATCCGGCGAGGAAGGCGTCGAGCTGTTCGGACGCATCCGCGAAGCACACCCGGACATGCCGATCATCCTGTTGACCGCATGGACGCACCTTGAAACGGCAATCGAGCTGGTGCGCGAAGGTGCTGCGGATTATCTCGGCAAGCCATGGGACGACCAGAAGCTGCTCGCAACCGTTCGCAACCTGCTGTCGCTCGGCAAGCTCGCGCGCGAACGGCGCAGCACGGACAGCGCGCGCGAGCAGCGCAAGCAGCGACTCGCCGATGATGTCGACCTTGGCGGCCTGGTCTACGAGAGCGACGCCATGCATGAGGTGGTTTCCGTCGCCGCACGTATCGCACGTGCCGATATCCCGGTCCTCATTACCGGGCCGAACGGCAGCGGCAAGGAAATGCTGGCAGATTTCATCCATCGGAACTCGGCGGTAAAGGACGGGCCCTACGTAAAGGTGAATGCCGGTGCCCTGCCGGCCGACCTGATGGAGGCGGAACTCTTCGGCGCCGAAGCCGGCGCATACACCGGCGCGACGAAGGCGCGCGAGGGTCGCTTCGAAGCGGCCGACGGCGGCACGCTGTTTCTCGACGAGATCGGCAACCTGCCTCCCGACGGCCAGGTCAAGCTGCTGCGCGTGTTGCAGACCGGGGAGTTCGAACGTCTCGGCAGCACGAAGACGCGCAAGGTACATGTGCGCCTCGTCAGCGCGACCAACGCGGATCTTGCCGCGATGATCCGCGAAGGCCGGTTCCGCGAAGACCTGTATTACCGCCTCAATGTGATTGAATTGCGGATGCCGTCACTGGCCGAGCGACGCGAGGATATCCTGCCGATCGCCCGCAGCCTGCTGCCGAAAGGAAATCGCCTCAGCGATGAAGCCGAAGCCGCACTGCAGGCTCACGACTGGCCGGGCAATGTTCGCGAGTTGCGCAATGTCCTGCAGCGCGCGGCGCTGCTGGCACGTACACCCACCATCGATGTCGCCGACCTGCAATTGCCGAAGGCAAGTGCTCGCGCTGGCAAGCCGCGGCTCGATGCCGATGACATCCGCGAAGCGCTTGATGAAAATGACGGCGTTATCGCTGCCGCGGCAAAATCACTCGGACTCAGCCGCCAGGCACTTTACCGACGCATGGAAAAATTCGGTATCTCGGTCGATGCTGCGCGCAGCGACGGAGATGACGCTTGAAGCGCGTATCGCTGGAAGCACGGTTCCACCTCGTTGCGGCGGCCTGTGCCGTCATTGCAGTGATCACCGGCAGCCTGGCGCATGCCCTGTTCGAGAATATCTGGGCCGCGCTCGTTATCGGGCTGCTCGTTGCGCTTTCCTTCACGCTCTTCATCACACGACGCTTCACGCGGCCGATCAATCGCACGCTGCAGGCATTGACCGACGGAGTCGCATCGTTTCGCGACGGGGATTTTTCCGTCAGCCTCGGGACAGATCGCAGGGATGAACTCGGTGAACTGGTAGAGGCCTACAACATCGTGGGCGAAGTGTTGCGAGAGGAACGCCAGGACCTGTTCCAGCGTGAGCTGTTGCTGGATACCGTCATCCAGGCAACACCGGTCGCACTGGTGCTGACAGACCCGCACAGCCGCGTCGTCTATTCGAACAGTGCCGCCCGCAAGCTGTTCAATCGCGGCCGGAAACTCGAGGGCCACGAATTCGAAGCCCTATTGCAGGAAACGCAACCCGAATTCCTCGATGCCGTTCACGCCGGTGACGAAGGGCTCGCCACATTGCCGGGTGAAACCGAAGACGAAGTGTATTTCGTGTCTCACCGCGAATTCCGGCTCAATACACGCCGGCATGACCTCTACCTCTTCAAGCAGCTGACCCACGAGTTGAACCGCCAGGAGGTGGCTACCTGGAAGAAGGTCATCCGGGTCATCAGCCACGAGTTGAACAATTCGCTCGCACCGATCTCTTCACTGGCTCATTCCGGGCGCGAATTGTTGAAGCGGGATGAAACCGAGCGGCTGCCGGACATCTTCAGGACGATCGCCGAGCGATCCCTCCGCCTGAAGGAATTCATCGAGGCCTATGCCCGGTTCGCACGATTGCCGGCACCACGTCCGGAAACGGTGGACTGGGCAGAATTCATCACCGCCCTGCATGACCTGGCTGCGTTCAACCTGGACGGCGATGCGCCACGCGGTACAGGCTTTTTCGATGCCACGCAGATTCAGCATGTAATGCTCAACCTGTTGAAGAATGCCACGGAAAGCGGCAGCGACGACGCAGGCATTACCGTCACCCTGGACATCGGCCGGGAGCGCGACCGCATTGTCGTGGCCGATCGCGGTGATGGCATGTCAGACAACGTGTTGCGCCACGCCCTGCTGCCTTTCTATTCCACCAAGAAATCCGGCAGTGGGCTTGGCCTGCCGTTGTGCCGGGAAATCGTCGAGGCTCATGGTGGGCGCCTTTCGCTGGCGAATCGCGCGGATGGCGGTCTCGCCGTCACCTTCACCCTGCCGAAGGGACAGCGCCGCACCGATTTCTAGTTTCGCCCTGTCCCGAAGGCCCCCTCTTCATTCAGGCCGATCTTGCCCTTCAAACCGCGCCGGCTGGCGGTTATAGTCGAATCAAACGGGTGTTTAAGTACCCGTACAACCCTTCCTCTGAAAACCAAGGAGCGACACCATGTGGGCGTCTCTGTTCTGGTTCGCCATCGTCTTCGCGACGATCCTGTATGTCTTCTACCGCCGCGTACCGCTGTTGCCGGCCACTGCGCTTGTTGGCGCCGTACTGGCGGCCTACACCTGGCTTGCCGATCCCGGTGAGCTGTGGCGTGCGACGCTGTGGGGCGTCTTCGGCGTCATCGCGATCTTCCTGAACCTCAAACCGCTGCGTCGAATGGTCCTGACGCGCCCGGTGCTGAAGGTCTATCGCAGGATCATGCCGGAGATGTCGGACACCGAGCAGGCTGCGCTGGAAGCCGGCACGGTCTGGTGGGACGGCGACCTGTTCACCGGCGACCCGGACTGGCAGAAACTGCTGGATGCACCGGCAGGCAAGTTGACCGAAGAAGAGCAGTCCTTTCTCGACAACGAAGTCGAGGAGCTTTGCGGCATGCTGGACGAATGGAAGATCACCCACGAGTGGGGCGACCTTCCGCCGGAAGTCTGGGATTTCCTGAAGAAGAAGGGCTTCTTCGCCATGATCATCCCGAAGGAATACGGCGGCAAGGCGTTCTCGGCCGTGTGCCATTCCGAGGTTCTCGTGAAGATTGCCTCGCGCTCCCCGACCTGCTCGTCCATCGTCGCGGTACCGAACTCGCTCGGCCCGGCTGAACTGCTGCTGAAGTACGGCACCGACGAGCAGAAGAACCATTACCTGCCACGATTGGCCGATGGTCGCGATATTCCGTGTTTCGCGCTGACCGGTCCCTGGGCAGGCTCCGATGCCGGCTCGATTCCTGACACCGGCGTGGTCTGCAAGCAGGAGATCGATGGCAAGGAAGTGGTCGGCCTGAAGCTGAACTTCCGCAAGCGCTACATCACGCTCTCACCCATCGCCTCGGTTATCGGCCTGGCATTCAAACTGTATGACCCGGATGGCCTGATGGGCGACCCGGAGAAGGTCGATTACGGCATCACCTGTGCGCTCATCCCGCGCGACACCGATGGCGTGAAGATCGGTCGCCGCCATTTCCCGCTGAACATCCCGTTCCTGAACGGGCCCATCGAGGGCGACGATGTCTTCGTGCCGCTCGACGTGATCATCGGCGGCCCGGAAATGGCCGGCCACGGTTGGCGCATGCTCGTCGAGTGCCTGTCGGAGGGCCGCTCGATCTCGTTGCCGTCGAACACCACCGGCGGTGCGCAGCTGGGTGTCTTCGCAACCGGCGCGTACTCGCGTATCCGCAAGCAGTTCAACATGCCGATCGGTCGCTTCGAGGGCGTTGGCGAAGCCATTGCACGAATGGGTGGCCGACTCTACGCCATGAATGCGGCGCGCCATGTCACCGCCAGTGCAGTGGACCAGGGCGAGGTCCCGGCGGTGCCTTCGGCCATCGTGAAATATCACGTTACCGAGATGGCGAGAAACGTTTCGGATGACGCGATGGACGTGCATGGCGGCAAGGGCATCTGCCTTGGGCCGAACAACTACCTGGGCCGCCCCTACCAGTCCGTGCCGATCGCGATCACGGTGGAAGGCGCGAACATCCTGACCCGCTCGCTGATGATCTTTGGCCAGGGCGCGATTCGCTCGCATCCCTGGGTGCTGAAGGAAATGAAGGCAGGTGCGCTGGAAGACGAGAAGCAGCGCCTCGTCGAATTCGACAAGGCACTCTGGGGCCACATCGGTTTTGCCTTCTCGAACGCCGTGCGTGCGCTGATCCTTGCGGCCACCCACGCGCGCTTCACGCGGGTGCCGGTCAAGGGCGACACCCGTCGCTATTTCCAGCACATCAATCGCTACTCTGCGGCATTCGCCCTCGTCGCTGATTCCGCGATGCTGACGATGGGCGGCGCACTGAAGCGCAAGGAAAAGATTTCCGCGCGGCTCGGTGACATGCTCAGCTACATGTACATCGCTTCCTGCGCGCTGAAGCGCTTCGAAGACCAGGGTCGCCCGGAAGATGACCTGCCGTTCGTCGAATGGGTATGCCGCGACATGATCTACCGCCTGCAGGAACAGTTGCACGGCCTGTTGCGGAATTTCCCGAACCGACCGATGGCTGCGTTGCTGCGCATGCTGGTCTTCCCGACTGGGCGCCGCTATTCGGCGCCATCGGACAAGCTCGGCAATCGTCTCAACGAGCTGCTCATCAACCCGTCATCCAGCCGTGACCGCCTGACCAGCGGCGTGTATACCGGTGACCCGGATTCGGACATCGGCATCATGGATGCAACGATGCGCCTGGCCATCCAGGCCGAGCCACTGGAAAAGCGCATTCGGGAAGCGCAGAAGGAAGGTGTGCTGCCGGATGATGCCCGTATCGACATCATCGACATGGCCCTGGAAAAGGATGTCATCGACAAGGATGATGCGGAACTGCTGCGCGACCTGCGTGAGAAGACGTTGCGCATCATTTCCGTGGACGATTTCATGCCGGACGAGATCGGCACGAAGCCGCTGGACATGACGAAGGAACAGGCTGCCAACGTTCGGCAGTAAGAAGACGACAGTCGTGTAACCAGGAACCGCCGGCATCGCCGGCGGTTTTTTTATCAGCCAGGAAACGTCAGCCCATCTGCAGCAATTGCTCGATGCGTTCGGCGCGAACGGGGCGGGAGAAAAGGAACCCCTGCCCCATCTCGCAGCCCATGCTTTTCATCTCGGCATACTGTTCACGCTTCTCGATGCCTTCTGCCACGCATTTCATGCCGAGGTTGTGTGCCATGGCGATGATGGTACGTACGAGCTCGGCATGCTCGTCGCTCTGGTGCACATTGCGGGTGAAGCTCTGGTCGATCTTCAGCTTGTCGATCGGCAGTCGCTGCAGGCGACTCAGCGACGAATACCCCGTACCGAAATCGTCAATCGCAATGCTGATACCCAGTTCACGAAGCGCATCGAGCAGGTCGCCCTGCATGGTCGCGTAGTGCATCAGCATGCGCTCGGTCAGTTCGAACTCCAGTTGCGTGGCTGGCACTTCGAATTCCTCGAGTGAATCGCGGATCGTCTGCAGCAATTCCGGCTGGATGAACTCCCGGTCAGAGAGGTTGATGCTGACCCAACAGTCAGCCTTCGAGCCGAGCGTTGCACGCCAGTGACGCATATCGGCAAGCACCTGGCGAAAGAGCCATGCACCAATCGGCACTATCAGGCCGGTTTCTTCCGCCATGGTGATGAATTCACGAGGCCGGATCGTTCCCTTCAACGGATGCTTCCAGCGCAACAGCGCTTCCATGCCAACCACATCGCCCGACTGCAGGTCGAGTATCGGCTGGTAGGCGACCCGCAGTTCGTTCTTCTCGATGGCATTGCGCAAGTCCGTTTCGAGTTGCAGGCGTGAAACCATCACGACATGCATGTCGGAGTCGAACATCTTGTGCCCGGCGCCACCCAGCTCCTTCGCGCTGTACATGGCGATATCCGCATCACGCAACAGTTCATCACCATCCCGGTAACGCTCGGCACTTTTTGCAATGCCGATGCTTGTCGTGGTGAAGATGGACTGCTTGTTGATCTCGAACGGTTCCTGCAATGCCTCGTGAATCCGTTCAGCCAACGCGACTGCATCCTCGGGCCCGGTGACATCATCAGCCAGCACCGCGAATTCATCACCGCCGAGCCGTGCCACGACATCGCCCGGTCGCGTTGCCCGCTGCAGTCGTGCCGCGAAATCCTTCAGCAGTTCATCGCCCACCGCATGGCCAAGGCTGTCATTGATCAGCTTGAAGCGGTCAAGGTCGAGAAACAGCACGGAAAAGAGATGCTGTGGCGTGCGGCGATTACGCCGCATGGTCTGGTCAAGGTGCTCGACAAAGAGTGCGCGATTGGGCAACCCCGTCAGCGCATCATGGAAGGCGTCGTGAACCAGCTGGCGTTCGACTCGCTTGCGCTCGGCAACATTGATGAAGACATCCAGGGCCGCATCGATGATTTCGGCATCTTCGGGCTGGAACTGCTGGCGAAGTTGCATGTCTTCGGTGCTGTTACCGAAATACAGCGCTACCCCCGCACCAGTATCAAAAGTCCACAGGAAATACGGCGCACCTGAAAAGTTTTCTACGGCAGACGCGAAGGCATCTGGCTGCATGGAGGAATTCCGGCAGTGGAAGCCCGGCTGGATATCGATATCCGCAAACGCACCTTCATCGGCGGGTTCGAAGCCAATGGCGTGCAGGACGTGGAAGCCATGCTCGCCATCGTCATGCATGAGCAAGGCAGCGCGTTCCACCGTAAGCGCATTCACTGCCGTTTCGAGGAAGACACGCGCCAGGTTCGGCATGTCCAGGTTGACGTGGTCCAGTCGATAGAGGCGCCGGATCAGCTGCGTTGTTGTGCGACTGCGACGTGCAGCCGCCATCGCGCGGGTGTGTTCGTCACGCAGTCGAAGCAAACGACCACCAAGGTCATTCGTCAGGTCGCGGTAATAGGCAGCTTCCTGCTGCGGCCCCTTATCCTGGCTTGATGCACCATCCGGCTTCGGCTTATCGCTCACGCAGCCTCCGTCCGGGTAAACATGACCAGTACGCCCGTCCAGTCGAGTGGGCGGGACCGGCCGTCGAACGGCGCAATTTCGCGGCCGGCATAAAAACCGAGCAACGGGATATCAGGTCCCAGCGCTTCCGCCAGCTTTCGCGCTTCTTCTTCTTCCGAGCCGGTAAACACCGACGCGCGACCAGCGCAATCGACATAGAAGGCAAGCTCCGCGTTTCTCCCATCCAGCTTGCCCAGGCTTTCTTCCACGCCCTTTTTCACGGACTCCATCAGCAACTGGTTGTCACGCATCATCACCTGCACGCGATCACCGGTCCGTATATCCGTTTCGAAGAGCCCTACCGATCCGTCATCTTCATTGACGTCGATGATGAGACGGTTCATGAAATCCGCTTCCTGGAACGGTGCATGGAGATTGCTGCTGCGGCGTCCAAGAAGGATGGAAAACGCCAGCGCCACATCATCACTACCGGCCATGGAGCGCAGCACCTGCGCGGCAGGCGCTCCATCAAGCTCGTAGATTCGCGCTGCATCAGCACGAGTAACGGTCATGAAACCGCTTACCGGCGCGCAGCCGTGCATGACGCGGGGCTCTGTACGAAGGCCCGGCGGAACCGCCACGGCAAGTGCGACATTCTTGCGACAGCCATCACCAACGAATACGTGGCTTTCAGTAAGCGGGAAATCACCAAGCAGGCCGGCGCCGAACAACTGCGGCTCCATGCCTTCCTTTAGTGAGTCGTAAATTCCGTCGATCAGGCTGGTACCAACGTTGATGCCACCACCGCGTCGCGTGACATCGTAGAAGAGCATCGCCGCGCTGACCTCTTCCTGCTCCAGCCATTCCGCAAGCTGCCGACCCGCATCGGCTTCGTTCTGCTCCAGGGGCTCGGCAATGCAAACGCGTGGCGCACCCGCTTCACTGGAGAACGCAGCAATGACGATTTCGTTACCGGAATATCCCGAAGCGGTAGAGGAGATGGCGCCGACACAGGAGCCCCCATAAACGGGAATATCGCCAGCCTGCTCGCGGATCTGCGAAAGGAGACGATCCGCGCCATGCCGTCGACCGGCAAACACCAGCAGCCATGACGTTGAGTCATCGACAGAGGCCGCCTGCAGTGCCTCGCGCACCGCGGCACTGGTCTCCACCGCCGCGGAATAACCGACAGAAATCATGTTCCCCCTCCGGAAAACCGGCGCATGGTCGCCGTGAACCGGTCTTTCCCCCTTACTGCTTCCGCTCGGTGCGGTGCAGGATTACGAAACAGAGATTACCATAGGGAAAACCCAAGAGATGTGACCAGCATGCCCTTGCCAATTGCGTTGCCAAAATCCTTGCCGAACCTGTTCGGCCGATCACGTGAATCGGTCTGTTACGAGGTCAGCCTCGCCATCGCGCCCGAGCGGAGCGATGAGTTCGATGAATGGCTGCTGGGTCACGTGCGGGAGATGCTGGCATTCCCCGGATTCCAGGACGCGAGGGTCTACCGCGACCCGCAACGTGACGAAGAAGGGCGCGAACGCCGCGTGGTGAGCTACGAAGTACGTAGCCGCCGCGAACTGGACAGCTACCTGCATACCCACGCCAAGCGAATGCGCGCCGAAGGCGTGCAGCGTTTCGGCAAGGCGCTTGCTGCCAGCCGCGACATCGTGCCGCTATCCGAATACCAGCCTGGCGAGTCGCTGCAGCTGCTGCTCAGCGAAGAAGACATTTCCGGCGGCCTGCCAATCTGCGGTAATTGCCACAACCCGGTGGAAGGCCGCTTCTGCAAGCTCTGCGGCCAGGAAGACCGGACTTACCTGTTGTCACTGAAGGAACTGGTCGGCGAATTTCTCGGTGAACTGACCAATTTCGATTCGCGCTTTTTCCGCACCTTGAAGCCGCTGCTTTTCAAACCGGGCCTGCTCACGCTGGAATACATCCGCGGGCGTCGACAGCATTACTTCCCGCCGATCCGGCTCTACATCATCATCAGCATCCTGTTCTTCTTTGTCGCCGCGGTGATGACGGATAGTGGGCTCGCGGACGCGAATTTCGGCGAAGCAAGCATCGATGGCGACCAGGCGGAACAGAAGCGGGAACGCCAGGAAGCGATCGCCGAGATCGAAGCCGCACTGCCGGACGCAGGACCCGGCGAGCGGTATGCGCTGCAGGCGGCATTGCAGGCCCTCCGGGCCAAGCAGGCTCCTGGCGACGAAGAACCGCAGGTGGAGTCTTCCGGCGCGCCTGACAAGGCCGCGGCCGAGTCATCCGGGGATGTGGCGGCCATTGTCCCAGCGAAGGAGTCGCCGCAGGAGGGTGGTGAACCTTCGCCACCGGTGGAAGGGACGGAGGATGCTTCTGCAGGCAAGACAGTGGAGGAGCCGGGTGCCGCGAACGGGCCGGGGCCGGATGCGGAAGCCCTGATGCGAGACATCGAATCAACCCTGCCGGAAGCTCGCGAGCCCGGAGCCGAAGCCCAGCAGCCGACCCTGTTCGGGTTCGCTATGCCGAACATACAGGTGAGCGGCGACACCGCCACGGCGTCAGGCTGGGGCAGCGAGGAAATGAACGAGCGCATGGAACGCGGGGCAGTAGCCATCAAGGAAAACCCGCGGGCGTTCGTTCGGACAGTCATCGACAATATTCCGTCGATGATGCTGATCTTCCTGCCACTGATCGCCCTGGCACTGAAGATCCTCTATGTCTTTTCCGGTCGGTACTACGTGGAGCACCTGATCTTTTCGCTGCACACGCACTCGGCTGTCTTCATTATCCTGCTGTTCTGGATGCTGGTTGGCGAGCTCGCTGACAGCTTCTCGCCGCTGGAGCGCGTGATGGGCTGGATTACGGCAGCGGTATGGATCTACATCCCGGTGTACCTGTACAAATCGATGCGCCGCGTTTACGGTCAGGGACACTTCTTCACGACAACCAAGTTCTTCCTGCTGTCTATCTGTTACATCATTGCCGCCAGCGTCACGAGCATCTTCCTGTTCGTCGCGGCGGTGTACCAGCAGGCCTGAACGATATCCCTGGAAACCAAGGAGGTTCTTGATGAAATTCGCGAAACTGTCTTTGCTCGCCCTTGCCATGGTGATGCCGCTGGCACTCGCCTCTGACCATGCCGAGCTTTACTTCATCACGCCCAGTGATGGCGCCGTGATCGAAGGACCCGTCACCGTGAAGTTCGGGCTGAAGGGAATGGGTATCGCACCTGCCGGCGTGCAGCGTGACGGTACCGGCCACCATCACCTGCTCATCGACACCGGCCTGCCTGACCTGGACAAGCCGATTCCGTCTGATGAAAACCATGTCCATTTCGGTGGCGGCCAGACGGAAACCACGCTGGACCTGGAACCGGGCGAGCACACGCTGCAACTCCTGCTCGGTGATCACAACCACATTCCGCATGACCCACCGGTCGTTTCGAAGAAGATCACCATCACGGTGAAATAGGTCTTGCGGCAATCCGGATGACTGCCAACGAAAAAGGCGCGGCAATTGCCGCGCCTTTTTTCATCCTCAGCTGCGAGGCTCAGGCCTGTGTATCGTCTGGATCCGGTTCCATTTCCAGGACCTGCTCTTCCTCGATGCGCGGGTCCATGCTGTGGATGGCTGTAGAAGCCTGCTGTGGCATTGGCACATACGGCTCCTGGTCTTCCACGCCGACGTCATCTGCGCCACGGCGGATGTACGCGGCCACACCGTAAAGTATTGCCACCGATGCGATAAAGACCTGCAGGCCTTCGCCGCCGAGCGGTTGCATGGCCGCTGCTGCCAGCATCGGACCAAGACCGGCGCCAAGGCCATAGACAAGAAGTAGTGCCGACGACACGGTGACGATCTGCGAGGCATCGAAGTGGTCGTGCGAATGCGCGACCGTGGTCGGATAGACGGTAAACAGGAGACCACCGAAGCTGGCGCCGACCGCATACAGGATCCAGACCCGATCCAGCGGCACGAACATCAACGCCAGGGCCAGCAGGCTGACCAGCGTGGTCAACGTCGCCAGTACCGTGCGGCGATCGAAGCGGTCCGAAATCATGCCGACCGGGTACTGCATCAGCAGGCCACCGAAAATCGTCGCTGCCATGAAGCCGGCAATCGCCTTCACATCCAGCCCGCCCTTGGCCAGCGCCACCGGCATCAGGCCGTAGAACGCTCCGTTCATCAGGCCCGCAATCAGCGCGCCGACGAAGCCGAAAGGCGCGCTCTTGTACAGTCGCGACCAGTTATAGGTGATACGACCGACCGGCAACGGATGCATGGCGCGCGTCAGCGCGACGGGCAGCAGGCAGAGCGCAAACAGGACACCCATCAGGAAGAAATGCGTCGGTTCGAAGATATCGCCGATATTCAGCAGGAACTGGCCGCCACCAAGTCCGAGGAAGGTAACCACCATGTAAACCGAGAAAACCCGACCGCGGATCGAGGCGGGCGCACGTTCACTGAGCCAGCTTTCAACAATCAAGGACAGACCCATCATCGAGATACCGATCAGTACGCGCAGGACCACCCAGATGACGGCATATTCGAGCAGCGGCAGCATCAGGACAGCCGCACAGTTCGCAGCGGCGAATACGGCATAGGCGCGGATATGGCCGACCCGTTGCAGGACGAGAGGACATAACCACGCGCCCATGACCATGCCGATATAGAAACCGGACATGACAAGACCGGTCATCACGTCGCTGGTGCCACCGGCCTGCAACCGAAGCGACATGAAGGTGCCGAGGTAGCCACTGCCCAGCATCAGCGTCGCTGTGGACATGAACAGCGCCAGTAGCGAGAGGATGGTCTTCCGCACGACGATCCTTTGGTTAGGGCGAATTTCGGGCTTCGGAGCGGCGGAAGTATATCATCGCAACCGCCCTGATTCGGCCCTGTGCCGGGCCAGTCGGTCGGTTACAATGAGGAATAACGAGAAGAAATCCGTCGCTGGCACGGTAGCCGGCGCGCCATTGGCTGGAGATGACGCGAGCAAACCTTCATGGCTGAGCATCGAGCCCTGCTTGCACTGTTGCTGGATGAAGACGGGCGCCACTGCATCGGGGCGTCGACGGCGCTGCTGCGCCTGCTCGATGAGAAATCAGTGAACGGCACGGATCTCCGGGACGCTTCCTGGCTGGAAGGCAACCTGGATATTCCCGTGCGCCAGGAAGGCAACAGCGGGCAGGTAACCGTCGGCGCGGGTGACTCGACCCTGGAATGCCATTCCAGTATCTCGAGATTGGGAAACGGCTGGTTGTTGCTACTGCGCCCCGTGGCGCCCGGGAGCAGCATCGAAGCCCGCTATGAAATGCTGTTTGAAAACGCGGTGGATGGAATCTACCGCAGCACCCCGGAGAACGGGCTTCGCGAAGTCAACCCCACCATGGCACGCCTTCTCGGCTACGAGACGCCATCCGAGATGCTGGTCGCCGTCAAGGATATCAACAATGATTTCTACGTTGATCCCGCTCGCCGCCAGGAATTGCTCGAAATACTGAGGGCGCAAGGCGAAATCACCGGCGAGGTTTCACAGGTTCGCTGCCGCGACGGCTCGCTGATGTGGATCAGCGAGAATGCGCGCTTCATCGAGGATGACGATGGCGGCTATATCCTCGGGACCATCGAGAACATCAATCGTCGCGTCGAGGCCGAACAGCAGTTACATGAATCCGAAGCGCGCTACCGCAGCCTGCTGGACCATGTGCAGGATGGCGTATTCCTGATGGCCGAAGGCCATTACCTCTACGTCAACGACGCTTTCGCCGACATGCTGGGTTACACGCCACAGGAAATGATGGCGGTGGACTACATGAACATCGTCGCGCCAGAAGATCGCGACGCCCAGCAGAAGCGCCGCGAGCGCCGCAAGGCCGGATTCCGCGAAACCGACGAATTCGAAATACGCCTGCTGCACAAGGATGGCGAATCACGCGTGCTGGCTTCGGTTCGTGTCGGCACCATCGATTACGGTGATGGCATCGCAACACTGGGCACGGTCCGCGATATCACTCACGCCCGCGAAGCCGAACGCCGCTACCGCCAGATTTTCGAAAACGCCGTCGAGGCGATATTCCAGACCACACCGGATGGTCGCTTCAATACGGCAAACCCGGCCATGGCAGAACTGCTTGGCTACGATTCGCCGGATGAGCTGATTCGCGAAATTTCCGATATTGCCGGCCAGCTCTATGTCGACCCGAGCGAACGCGATCGCATCCGCGAGCTGATGCACAAGAAGGGTTACCTGCGAAATCACGAAGTCCAGATCCGGCGCCGGGACGGCAAGCCGATCTGGGTCTCCGAAAACACGCGTGTCCGGTACAACGCTGACGGTACCGTGAACTGCTATGAAGGCTCGCTGGTCGACATTACCGACCGCAAGCACATGGAAGAGGCGCTACTGCAGTCGGAACGCCGTTACCGCACCCTGGTCGACCATGCGCAGGTCGGCGTGTTCATGAGTCGCGACGGTGAGTATGTGTACGTGAATCACGCACTCGCCAACCTGCTGGGTTACTCCGAAGACGAACTGATTGGCGCGAACTACCGGCAGATATTCGCGCCGGAAGAATTGTCGCTTGCCGACGAACGCCACCGTCGCCGCAAGGCAGGCGAGGAAGTCGAGCAGAGTTACGAGGCGCGCCTGCTGTGCAAGGATGGCCAATCGCGCGTCGTCGTGACTGTTAGCGCCGGCAAGGTGATGCAGGACGGCGAAGAGATGATCATGGGCACGGTGCGTGACATCACCGAGCAGAAACGCATCGAGCGCCAGCTGAGGCATAACGCGACCCACGATCCCCTCACCGGCCTGCCGAATCGCAGCCTGTTCGTTGAGCGTCTCGGCAAGGCGATGACCTATTCGATCGGCTCGAGCCGTCCTTCCTATGCCGTGCTGTTCCTGGACCTGGATGGCTTCAAGGTCGTGAACGATTCGCTCGGCCATGCGGCTGGTGACCGGCTGCTTGCTGAAATTGCGCATCGCCTGCGCCGCTGCCTGAGACCCTGGGATACCGTGGCCCGTCACGGCGGTGACGAGTTCACCGTGCTCGTCGAGCAGCTCAATTCACTGGATGATGCCATCGATGTGGCGCGCCGCATCCAGCAGGAACTGGCCGAGCCGATCAACCTGGACGATCACGAGGTGTTCACGAACGTGAGCATTGGCATCGCGCCTGCCAACCCGGATTACCGCAACACGGATGAAATCCTGCGTGATGCGGATACCGCGATGTACCGCGCCAAGGCGCGCGGCAAGGCGGGCTACGTGGTCTTCGACAACACCATGCACGAGATCGCACGGCGTCGCCTGAAACTGGAAACCGACCTGCGGCAGGCAATGGACCGGGGCGAGTTCCTGCCGGCTTTCCAGCCGCTCGTCGACCTGAAGAAAGGCAAGCTGCGCGGTTTTGAAGCCCTGATCCGCTGGGACCACCCGGAACGGGGGCGACTGCTCCCGGCGGACTTCATCGGCGTGGCAGAAGAGACCGGCATGATCGTGCCGATGGGCTGGTGGATGCTGGAGACCTGCTGCATGCGACTCGCGCAGTGGCGTCACAAGTATGACAACGCAGCCGACCTGAGCATCAGCGTCAATATTGCCGACCGCCAGTTCGACCACCCGGAATTGATCAACAATGTCGGCCGCGTGTTGCGCAATTCCGGACTGCCGGGAGAAGCGCTGCACCTGGAAATCACCGAAACGGTGTTCATGGATAATCCGGAACTGGCCGGCGAACGCCTGCGCGAACTGAAGGCGCTGGGCGTCGGCCTGCACATGGATGATTTCGGTACCGGCTATTCCTCGTTGAGCCACCTCAGCCGCTACCCGCTGGATACACTGAAGATCGACCGTGCATTCGTAATGGATATCAACACGAACCCGACGCACCTTGCCATCGTGAAGACCGTGATCGCGCTGTGTCGGGACCTTGGCCTGACGGCAATTGCAGAGGGTATCGAGACGCCGGAACAGCGGAAGCTGTTGCGCAAGATGCGCTGCCACGGCGGCCAGGGATTGCTCTTCTCCGCGCCACTGGAACAGCCGGAGGTGGAGGAACTGCTGGAGGGCAGTACCCGCTGGAAATAGGCTAGCGGTATTGCTTGCGCCCGGAGCGGCGTGGCTTCAGCAGCAGACCTGGTTGCGACCGTTACGCTTGGCGATATAAAGCTGCTTGTCGGCTTCTATCAATGTCTGCTGCGCACCCTTTTCCTTCGAGAATTCCGCAACACCGATGCTGGTCGTGATCCGCAGCCCTTCTTCCAGAGAATCCCAGTTGTAATTCTCGACGCTGGCACGAATCTTCTCGCACACAACCTTCGCATTATCGACCGACGTTTCCGGGAAACAGAGCAGGAACTCATCCCCGCCGTAACGCGAGATGACGTCAATACCGCGGCACTGGCTGCGCAGCAATTGCGCGACGATACGCAATACATCATCGGCCAGCATGTGCGAGTAGGAATCGTTGATCTGCTTGAAGGAATCCACATCGACCATCGCGATGGACACAGGATGACTGAACCGCTCTGCCCGCTTGAATTCCTCGACCAGTCGCTCATCCATGAAACGGCGGTTGTACAAACCGGTGAGGCTGTCTTCCTTGGTCTGTCGGTCGAGCTCGTCAGTCTTCTTCTGCAATTCGCGCAACAGCAATTCCTTCTGCTGGCTCGCCTCGCGTAACGATTCCGAGAGCGCGACCAGCTCTTCCTTCTGCTCCTCGATCTCGCGTGTACGTTCCTCGACACGTTGCTCAAGCTCGAGCTTGTAACCGTCAAGCTCCTCGAAGAGGCGAGCATTGGCCACCGTCACCGCCACCTGGTCAGCCAGCGTTACCAGCAGGTTGAGATCGGATTCATCGAACTCATAAGGCGTGAAACTCTGGACGCTGATCGCACCCAGCACGCGGTTACCGTATGACATCGGCACGCCAATGATCGACCGGGGTCGCTCACCGACGATCACGGCACGACGCTTGGCTTCGTGATCCGAGGAATCCCAGTCCTCGATCAGGAAGGGTCGGTTATTCTCGATGATCCAGCCCAGCGCGCCCTCACCCAGTTTCTTTCGCTTGCGTGGCTGCCTGCCCTGCTGGTTGTGATGCAGGCGGAAATCCAGTTCTCCTGCATCCTCGTCATAAAGCACGAGATAGAAAGCCGAGAAATTGAGGAGCTTGCGGCATTCCTCGAAGACCAGCTCGGTGAGGTCATCAAGAATGAGCGAAGACGAGGTGGCCCGACCGACGCGATTGATCACCACCAGTTCATGGATACGTTCTGCCAGGGCCCAGTGATTTTCAGCGAATCGCCGCACCACCACCATGACAAGGATCAGCAGGCCGACATACAGCACCAGCACATCGCCGGCCGCCGTGTTGTACACGAGTGCGGTAAAGACACCGAGTGGCACGGCACCCAGCTCCACCAGGGAAGAAAACAGCGACAGCGACTTGCGGAAATCCCCTTCGTTCAGCTGCGCATACACCGACATCAGGACCTCGTTGATTACCTGCATCAGCAAGGCCATCAGGACCAGCAGTGCAATCGAAAGCGTGTCGAGATGCTGGAGGGGTACCGGGCCCCCGAGCTGCTCGTAAACGAGGCCCGAGACCAGGACCATGATCGAGAACATGCCGGAGCCATGCAGGCTTCGCATGATGCGGAAACCCAGGGTGCCCTTGTTGTGACGTCGATCGATGAAAGGCCAGGCCAGCGACGCAATGGCATTCAGCAGCGCGCCCAGCACGGCACCGAAGATCAGTACCGATGCGACCTGGGCAACACGATCCAGCGAGGTATGACCGACAAACGGACCGCTGAACCCGCCGGAAATGATGAAGATGGTCAGCGCCACGTAAAGCGCCGCATGGATGGGGTCAAACTGCGGCACACCCTCCCACATCGCGACAAGCGCAATCAGCAACCAGCCGGTTGCGGCCAGCACCATGGAATACGGCAGGAGAATGCGAAGACGCGTCGTCACTTGGATACCAGTGTTTTTTCTTTGATTATTGTCAAATCCCCAGCCAGAAACTACGCGCACTCCCGGCTTCTCGCAAGCTTGTCGATACACGTTCGTAACCAAATATGTGCCATTCGTCATACGACTCGCAGGCCATTCAACCTCACCCCGTGGCGCGGTGATAGACTGGAACTCCCGACTCGCCGGAGGCAATCGATGAAATTGCGACCGCTCTTCTCCATTGCCCTCACTACATGCGCCATGCTTTTGCTTGCCGCCTGCAGCCGCATGCCGATGCACGAATTCGATCCAGAAGCGAATTTCGACAACTACCAGTCATGGCGCTGGCAGGCACCGGAATACGGAAATGGTGATGTCGCCGATCCGATCCTCGACAGCCCGTTGCTGGGGAAGCGCGTCGAAGCTGCCGTGAATGAAATACTGGGTGGCCGCGGTTTTTCGCGCGACGCCGAGCATGCGGATTTCGTCGTCACCTATCACACCTCGAAGGATTTTGACCTGTACGACAACGGCCCGAGTTTCAGCATCGGCCTCGCACAGGGCTGGCGACATTTCCACACGGGCGTGGTCTACGACACTCGCACCCGGGTGGACAAGAAGGGTGTGCTGATCATCGATATCATCGATGCCGAAACCGACGCGCTGGCCTGGCGTGGCTGGACCACGCTGCCCTTGGCCCAGGAATACTTCGATAGTCCGAAATTGCTGGGAAGCGTGCGTGACATCCTGGCCGCCTTCCCGCCCGGCGAGAAAGAAGCCACCGCCAGCCAATGAATCCACCACCCCGCTCGCCCCTCCGTGTCGTGCTGCATGCCGACATGGATGCTTTCTACGCCTCTGTCGAACAGCACGATAATCCCGAACTTCGTGGCAAGCCGGTGATTGTCGGTGGTTCTTCCGCGCGCGGCGTTGTTGCTGCGGCATCCTATGAGGCGAGAACGTTTGGCGTCCACTCGGCCATGCCGGGACGAGAAGCGGCCCGCCGCTGCCCTGACGGCATCTTCATCAAGCCGCGCATGCAACGCTACCGCGAAGTGTCGCAGCAGGTCTTTGCGATCATGCGAGACATCACGCCACTGGTCGAAGGGCTCTCGCTCGACGAGGCCTTTCTCGACATCACCGGCAGCGTGCGCCAGTACGGCAGCGCAACGAAGGTCGGCGAAGCGCTGCGCGACCGGGTGTACGAAAGCACCGGCCTGGTGATCTCCGTCGGCATTGCACCAAGCAAGTTCGTTGCGAAGATTGCGTCCGACCTGGAGAAGCCAGGCGGCTTCGTGGTGGTGCCGCCCGCGCGTGTGCAGGAATTCCTCGACCCGCTCCCGGTCAAGCGCCTCTGGGGTCTCGGCCCGAAGAGCCTTCCGCGCGTTGAATCGGCCAGGCTGCACACGATCGGTGACATTCGACGCGCGCCGCTGGCGAAACTGCGTGGCCTGCTGGGGAATCGTGCCGAACATTTCCAGCGACTCTCCCGTGGCGAGGACCAGCGCCCCGTCAAACCCGAGCGCGAAGACAAGTCCATCAGCAGCGAGGAAACGTTTCACACCGATATCCGCGACCGCGCCGAACTGGAGCGCGAATTGCTGGCGATGTCGGACACCGTGGCCCGAAGGCTGCGAAAGTCAGGACTCGCCTGCGGTACGGTCACCGTGAAGATCCGCGAACCGGATTTCACGACACACACGCGATCGCGCAGTTTTCGACCCAGTACCCAGGATTCCGACGCCATTCATCGCACCGCGCGGGAGTTGCTTGGCACCTGGTGGAGCGAACGGGACGAGCCCGCAGTACGACTGCTCGGGGTAGGTGCCAGCAAGCTCGGCAAGGCCGGACAGATATCGCTGTTCGAGGATGCGCCAGCGAGCCGTCCCGGCAAGCTCGACAGCCTGATGGACGAAATACGTGACCGCTACGGCGAAAGCGGGCTGCGGCGGGGGCGCCTGCTGGATGACCGCGAGCGAGGCACGCCGGGCGGCAACGATGATGATTCGGGAAACAGCGGCGATCACTGACGGCCGGCCACCGGCAAGCCGGACACCGTGACAGCCTCCGCCGGCTTCGGCATCATGGCAGGCTTGGATATCGACCCGCATCGCGGGCAGGAGTCTGCATGTACGCTGCCTATTTCGGCCTCGACGAGAATCCGTTCTCGATCACGCCGGACCCGCGCTACCTCTATCTCGGCCAGCAACATGCCGAAGCGCTGGCGCACCTGCTTTACGGCATTCGCGAGGGCGGCGGGTTCATCCAGCTGACGGGCGAAGTCGGCACCGGCAAGACCACGCTGACCCGCAGCCTGCTCGACGAGTTGCCCGACGATGTCGATGTCGCACTGATCCTCAACCCGCGCCTCACCATCGAGGAATTCCTCGCGGCGATCTGCCAGGAGCTCGGGGTTGATATCGCGCGTGACGCAACCAATCGTGAAAAGGTCGATGCCCTGAACCGCCACCTGCTGGAAAGCCATGCCGCGGGACGTCGGACGGTTCTCATCGTCGACGAGGCGCAGAACCTTTCCGCGGATGTCCTCGAACAGGTAAGGCTGCTCACCAATCTCGAAACGGCCAAGACCAAGCTGCTGCAGATCCTTCTGATCGGACAGCCGGAACTGCGCCAGACACTGGCGCGTGCCGACCTGCGGCAGCTCGCGCAGCGGATTACCGCGCGCTACCACCTTGAGCCGCTGGGGCGTGAGGAACTCGCGGACTACATCCACCATCGACTCGAGGTCGCAGGTGCCCGCGCGCCACTGTTCTCGAATCGCGCGCTGAAAAAGGTGTTTCATCACAGCAGCGGGATCCCCAGGCTGGCCAACGTGATCTGTGATCGCGCCCTGCTCGGCGCCTACACGCGCGAACAACGCGAAGTGACCGGCGGACTGGTCGATGACGCCGCCCGCGAAGTGATGGGGCCGACGCTGGAGCCCCGTTCCGGTAATCGCTGGCGCTGGCCCTTGCTCGCTGCCGCCGTGATTGCCGCAGCCGGTATCGGTTACCTGGCAACGCCCGTGGTGGAGGAGAAACCGACTGTTGCCGAACCCGCTCGCGCGACCTTCAGTGACTGGCTTGCCGACCATGCCGCGCAGACCGATACCGATACGGCATTGCGGACCCTTTTCTCGCGCTGGGGCGAAACCTATCGCAGCACCGGCGCACCCGCCTGCGAGCAGGCTCGAGACCGGGGCTTGCGGTGCCTTTACGAGCAGGGCAGCTGGCTCACCCTGCAGCGGCTGGACCGCCCTGCGGTATTGTCACTCATCGCCGCAGACGGCAGTTCCCACCAGGCGGTCATCGTCAGCATTGCCGACGACGAAGCCACACTGCTCGCCGGGCCCGCTCGCACACGGGTGAATGCCGGTGAACTCGGGCGACGCTGGACCGGCGAATACCTGGCCCTATGGCAACCTCCACCGGGCGTTGAAGGCGCATTGTCGGTCGGTGCCGAGGGGCCCGGCGTGATCTGGCTGCGCGACCAGCTGGACCGGGTGCTCGGACCGACGGACCGTCCGGAGCAACCACAACGTTACGATGCCGCGCTGGCCGAACGCGTGCGCGAATTCCAGGCACGCGAATCCCTGCGTGTCGACGGCATCGCCGGTGAACAGACGCTGGCGAGGTTGGTAGCCCTGCAGGATGCGGCCGGGTTACCGCGACTGGACGAGGTGGGGTGAGATGTCGCTGATACTCGATGCACTGAGAAAATCCGATCGGCAGCGCAATCGTCGCGCCCAGGAACAGCTGCGCTGGGGACCCGGACCGGCTCGCGAAGCCCGGCGCAGGCCGCGGACCCTGCTGGTCATCGCGCTATTGCTGGCCGCATTGTTGCTGGTTGGCGCCAGCGCCTGGCTGGGCAGCTGGCTGGCCGCGGGAGGTACGTCATCCGTCGCTGAAAGTGATGAATCCGGTGCCGGAAATATGGAAAATGGACCACCCGATGCCCGCAGGGATGACCAGGGCCGCGGCGAGGTTCGTGCCCTGCAAGGTGAGCTTGATGTCGCCCGGCCAGCCGCACCCGAGCCAGGCACTGCAGGGCCGCTAGTTGCCGAACCGGCAGCTAGCGTCGCGGGAACCAGCCAGGAATACCTGGCTGCACCGGCCCTGGCCGAAATGCCGCAGGATTTTCGCGAGCGACTGCCCGAGCTGGTCATCAATGTCCACGCCTGGACGGAAACTCCCGCGCAGCGATTCGTGTTGATCAACATGCAACGCTACGCTGAGGGTGACAGGCTCAAGGAAGGGCCGCGCCTCCTGGCCATCACGCCGGACGGCGCAGTACTCGAATTCGACGGTGAACGTTTCTCGCTGCCGCAGCGCTGAACGTCACCCGGCAGAAGGCCCGGAGAGAGCCTCCGGACTCGACAGCTAATCAACAGGAGCGTTGCATGAACGCAACCACCACCGAAACCGCCGTCGGCTACCTCGATGGCGTACGCCTGCGCCACGCCTTGCAGGCCGGTATCCATCGCGTGATTTCCCGCCAGGAACACCTCAACAAGATCAACGTGTTCCCGGTACCCGATGGCGACACCGGCACGAACATCGCGTTCACCCTGAACACGATCCTGCACGGACTCTCGAACAGCCTCGAGCGTCACGTCGGCCGCCTGCTGACCATTGTCGCCGACGCCGCACTGGATGGTGCGCGCGGCAACTCCGGTG
The DNA here is from genome assembly GCA_033720815.1 of Gammaproteobacteria bacterium. Taxonomy (GTDB): domain Bacteria; phylum Pseudomonadota; class Gammaproteobacteria; order Natronospirales; family JAJUFS01; genus JAWWBS01. The sequence continues at coordinate 88,496 of JAWWBT010000001.1, forward strand.
CGATCTTTGCGCAATTCTTCCAGGGCCTCAGCGATGCAACGGCCGAAAAGGCGCAGCTCACCAGTCGCGAATTCGTGCAGGCGATGCGCCACGGCGCAGAGTATGCCCGCGAGGCACTTTCCGATCCGCGCGAAGGCACGCTGATTACCGTGCTGGATGATTTCGCTGCCTCGCTGGAATCGCACATCGGTGACGCCGAGCACACCGACATGCTGGAGCTGCTGGAGCGTGGGCTGAAGGACGCGGAAAAATCGCTGGCGAATACGCCGAACCTGTTGCCCGCGTTGAAGAAAGCCGGTGTTGTCGATGCCGGTGGCGAAGGTTTCGTCGACATGCTGCGCGGCGTGACGGAATTCGTGCGCGACGGTTCACTGAAGCAGCTGGCGGACATGCTCGCCGACATCAAGGCCGATGCAGGCGACGAGGAAGGCATGGCCGGTGGCGAGGAAAACCTCGACCACCGCTACTGCACCGAATGCATGGTCATCGGCGAAGACATCGACCGCCGCAAGCTGCGCGAAGAGCTCGCTGCATTGGGCTCCAGCCTCGTGCTGGCCGGCAGCAAGACCAAGGCCAAGATCCACATTCACGTCAACGAACCGAAGGCGGTCTTCAGGCTGGCCGAGAAATATGGCCAGGTATCCGGGCAGAAAGCCGACGACATGCTGCAACAGCAGCGCGAGGCCACCCGTGAGGGCGAGCATGGTGTCGCCATCATCACGGACTCGGCCGCCGACCTGCCGGAACACGTGATCGATGACCTGAATATCCACATGGTGCCGGTGCGCCTGCATTTCGGCGACAAGGGCTACCTCGACAAGGTCTCGCTGACGCCGGACGAGTTCTACGCCGAGATGCGTTCCAACCCGGTACATCCGAAGACATCCCAGCCGGCCCCGGGAGATTTCCGTCGCCAGTTCCAGTTCCTGGGAAGCCATTACGACGCAGTGGTGTCCATCAACCTGACGGCAAAGGTGAGTGGTACCTGGCAGGCGGCCGAAACGGCATCGCAGCGCGCCGACGGTGCAGCTGTCGAGGTGATCGACTCCTGCAATGTCTCGGTCGGCCAGGGCCTGCTGGTCGCTTACGCCGCGGAATGCGCACAGGCCGGTTACAACGCCACTGAAATCGTCGATGCGACGCTCGACATGCGTGGCAAGACCTTTACCTGGGGCGCATTGCGCGACCTAAGCTACGGCGTGCGCGGTGGTCGCATCCCGAAATCGAAGCAGTTCCTCGCCGACACGCTGAAGATCACACCGGTGCTGAAGACCACGCCGGACGGTTTCGTGAAGGCAGGTGGCATATTCCTCGGCAAGGAACCGTTTGTCGAAAAGTTCTATCGCTTCCTGCTGCGCAAGATCGATCCGCGAAAGACCTGGCGCCTGTCGGTCAGTCACTGCAATTGCGAGCGCGACGGCCAGCACCTGCTGGAGCTGCTGCGCGATGCCATCCCGAACCTGGAAAGCGCCTGGCTGATGGATACGGGTTCGGCACTGGGCGTGCACGCCGGTCCTGGCTCGCTGGTCGTCGGCCTGCAGGAATACACCCCCCCGGAAAAGCGCAACGGCTGAGACTGATATGGCAGTCGCGAACGCCAGGTCATTACTGCTAGCGTTCGCGGCCTGCTGTATTCCGGCCGTAGCGTCGAGCAACCCGACTGCCTTTCATGTCTATGAGGTCAGTGTCGATGCGGCACTGACGCAACTGTCGGTGCGCGCCTGTTTTGCCGACGGCCTCCCCGACCAGCTTCGAGCCGATCACACGATTGCCGCGCGCGCGACCACCGAGATGCGCCTGAAACTGAATGGTCGGCCGGTGAGCTTCGCGCCTCGCGGCAATGTCGCCAACTTCCGCCGACCTTCCGATGACGGATGCATCGAATGGGATACCGATCTTGACGAGATTGCAGGGCTGGACCGCATGACCAGCGGCTACCGCGCTGGCGAGAGCCTGCTACTCGATCCACGCAGCTGGTTGTGGCGGCCCTGGCGCATGAGCGCCAACCGGGATATCGAAATCCGTTTCACGTTGCCGCCGGGAGTTTCCGTCAGCGTGCCCTGGCAGGCGGTGGATGGCGCACACCCCGCGTCGCGGTTCCGTTTCGGCCAGGGGCCTTTCGACTGGCCAGCGCTGATGGCAATCGGTCGACTGCAACATGACAGGATTGATGTTCCCGGAGCGACGCTGCGGCTCAGCATGGTGGACGGCCCGGCGAAGGGAAATCTCGATACCGCAGCGCGCTGGCTGAAACCCGCCGGGCTCGCTGTCGCGTCACTGGATGGCCGGTTTCCTCGTCGGACACCGCAGGTGCTGGTGGTGCCACTGGATGGTGGTCGCGATGCGGCGCCCTGGGCGCAGGTCAATCGCGGTGGCGGCGCGGCAGCGCATTTCTTCATGAATTCCCGCGCGGACTGGTCGGTGTTTGCCGACGACTGGATTGCCGCGCACGAACTCGCACACATGAGCCTGCCATTCGTACGGCGTAGTGACGCCTGGCTCTCGGAAGGCTTCGCCAGCTATTACCAGAACATCCTGCGTGCCCGAATCGGGCTGCTCGGGGAAAGACAGGCATGGCAGAAACTGCACGACGGTTTTCGTCGCGGCGAAAAGAACACGGCGGGAGGAACGCTTCGGGAAGTCACCCGTTCGCGCCAGCAGCGAGCCTGGATGATGCGGATCTACTGGACCGGCGCCGCGATTGCGTTGCTGGCAGATGTTGAATTGCGTGAGCGCACCAACGGTGAATGGTCCCTCGACAAGGTGATCGCCGGCTTGCAGGAATGCTGCCTGGACGAACCGCGCGCCTGGACTGCAAGGGAACTGTTTGCGGAATTCGATCGCCTGAGCAACACGGATGTCTTTGCCACGCTCCATGAACAGACAGTGCACTCGAGGCACTTCCCTGCCGTGCGCGACCTCTATGAACGGCTCGGAATCCGTGTTGACGACCAGGACCGGATCACGCTGGACGACAGCGCCGGCCTGGCCCGGTTACGGCAGCAGATCGTGACTGCCCCCGAAACGAAAGAGGCCGCCCTTTCGGCGGCCTCGGAATAGGCAGGATTGGGGACCCGCTCAGGGACTGGAAAGGCTGAACTCGATCACGTGACGCACTTGCGGCACACCGCCTTCCACCGGTTCGAAACGCCATTGCTCGACCGTACGCAGCACCTCTTCCTCGAAGGCACCGCGCGGATCGGCATCCAGCACCTCGATATTCGCGGGACGGCCTTCCGGCGTAACCGAGAACGCCACCAGCACCTCGCCTTCAAGCTTGCGACGAACCGCATAGCGCGGGTAATCCGGCTGCGGCATCGCGACCGGCTTCACGTCACGACCGACCAGTGCGTACGTTTCGCGCTGTGCCGGTATCAAGGAACCCTGGTCATCATTGAGGTTGAACTCGATGGTGTGCTGCAGGCGCGTCTGTACGGGGCGTCCATCACGCAGCGCCGGCTCGAACCGCCAGCGTGACACGGCACGCATCGCCTCACGGTCAAAGGTATTGCGCGGCTCCGACTCGATGACTTCGAGATCGGTGGTACTGCCGTCCGTCTGCACGGTGAATTCGATGACCACATACCCCTCTTCACCACGGCGCAGTGCGCTACGAGGATACTCCGGGGCCTCCATCCTCACTGGCTGGATCGAGCGGGTCTCACCTCCCGATTCGGCCGCACCCGAAGACGCCGGCTTGGCCGGTGCCTGCATGACCTGCAGTTTCGGGCGCTCCATGCGGATTCCCGACATGCTGGGCTTCGGTTTTTCGAGCTTGAATCCGGAGTTGAAGGTAGGACGCTCGATCTCGATCTTCATGTCATCGGTATCGATATTCGGTCGGCTCTGGCCAACCTTGTAGCCCTCCAGCTCTGTCGTATCCTCTTCTTCCTCTGCGACCGCCGGCATTGCAAGCCCCGCCAGCAACAACCCGGCGAAGAAAATGTGGTATTTCATTCCGCTACTCCCGGTACTGCCCTGATTGCAGTACGTGGGATCTAAATTACCAACATATGGAAAAAAGGCAACAGAACACACCCATTTGAGGGCAAATGCGGCGACAGTGCTAGGATATCGGCCTACCCTTCCCCCTGAGGGGCAGGTGTTGATCGTCAGGATCCACCCGACAGACTCAAGGAGAATTTCATGCAGTTTCACCAGGAAACGCGCCTTTTATGCGCTGCAGCAATTGCCGCTGCACTCGGCCTCACCGGCTGCGAACAGGCCAGCGAGCCCGCACCCAAGGAAACCATCACCGCCGCCGAGCTGATGCAGCACATCGAAGTGCTGTCGGCCGACGAATTCGGCGGGCGCGCCCCGGCCTCGGAAGGCGAGGAAAAGACCATCTCCTACCTCAAGGAGCAGTTTGCTGCCGCCGGAGCCGAACCCGGCAACGGCGATTCGTACTTCCAGGAAGTACCGCTGGTCGAGATGACCGTCACCGATTCGACGCCGCTGGAAATTGCCGTGCCCGAGGGTGAGCCCCTGAGCTTCAGCATGCCGGACCAGGCCGTCACCTGGACCAAGCGCGTTACCGACTCGGTCGCGCTGGAAAACAGCGAGATGGTCTTCGTCGGCTACGGCGTGGTCGCCCCGGAATACGGCTGGAATGACTACGAAGGCCTCGATGTCGAAGGCAAGACCGTGGTCATGCTGGTCAATGATCCCGGCTATGCCCTCGGCGAAACCGCAGACAAGAGCCAGCTGTTCAACGGCAAGGCCATGACCTACTACGGCCGCTGGACCTACAAGTTCGAGGAAGCCGCGCGCCAGGGTGCCGCCGGCGCAATCGTCATCCACGAAACCGGCCCGGCCGGCTATCCGTGGGAAGTGGTCTCGGGCAGCTGGACCGGCCCGCAGTTCGACCTGGTTGCCGAAGATCGCAACATGGGCCGCGCCGCCATCGAGGGCTGGATTTCCACCGACGCGGCAAATGCCCTGTTCGAGGCTGCTGGCCAGGATTTCGAGGCACTCAAGGCCGCAGCGCTGACGGCAGATTTCGAGCCCGTGCCGCTGGGAACGAGTGCATCGATCTCGCTGGAAAACAGCATCCGCGAATCGGTCTCGCGCAACGTGATTGCCGCCATTCCCGGTACGACCCGTCCCGAGGAAACGATCATCTACACGGCCCACTGGGATCACATCGGTACTGACCCGTCGCTGGAAGACGGCATCTACAACGGGGCCGTGGATAACGCTTCGGGTACCGGCGCGCTGGTCGAGCTGGCTGAAGCCCACGCGGCTGCGGGCCCGATGGATCGCACGGTCGTGTTCCTCGCGGTGACCGCCGAGGAATCCGGCCTGCTGGGCTCCCGCTGGTACGCGGAGAACCCGGTCTACCCGCTCGACAAGACCGTCGCGGCGATCAACATGGACTCGATGAATGTCTACGGACCGACCTCCGATGTCGTTGTTGTCGGGTATGGCAACTCGGAACTGGAGGAGTACCTTGCCACGGCCGCAAAGGCACAGGGTCGCGAAATCCTGCCGGAAGAACACCCGGAGCGCGGCTACTACTACCGCTCTGATCACTTCAATTTCGCCAAGCAGGGTGTGCCGGCGCTGTATGCAGAAAGTGGCTCTGATTACATCGGCGAGAACGCCGAAGCGGCTGCAGAACATGCCGAGGCGTATACCGCCGAGCGTTATCACAAGCCGTCTGACGAGATCCAGCCGTGGTTCAACCTCGAGGGTGCGGTCGACGACCTGCGGCTCTACTTTGAAGTGGCACAGATGCTGGGCAACTCCGACGCCTGGCCGAACTGGTACGAAGGCAATGAATTCCGGGCTATCCGCGATGCCTCGCGAGAGGATGCGGCCGGGCAGTAATTCGCTACCGACCATCGAAAAGAAGCGTTAAAAATGACCGGGGGTTGCCGATGGAACCCCCGGTTTATGGTTAAATTGGCACTGCACACCCAGAAATCGTTGGTACCGATCACCCATGAATGTTTTGGTCATAGATCCGTCGAAAGTCTTCCGCACCGTGTGGGACCGCATGGTGCTGCGGATTGGCCAGGAGCCCGTATCGGTTGAAACCGGCGAACAGGGTCTTGAGGTGTTGCGGAGCCGCCACATCGACCTGGTGTGCGTGTCGTTGTCGTTGCCGGACATGACCGGCATCGATTTCTGCAAGGAACTGCGAGCCCAGAAGCAGCATCGCAACATTCCCGTCATTCTCCTGACATCGACCGACGACAAGGCGGTGCGCGAACGCGCCTTCAAGGCCGGCATCACCGAAATTCATTCGAAGAGCGATGTCGACGCGCTGCTGCAGCGTGTGAAGATCTTCGTCAATGAAATGGGCCGCCACATTTCCGGTCGCGTGCTGTACATCGAGGACTCTTCCGTGGTCGCGCACGTGATGATCGGCATCCTCGACGAGATGGAACTCGAGGTCGATCACTTCACCAGCGCAGACGAAGCCTTCGAGAATTTCCAGTCGGTCAACTACGACCTGATCATTTCCGACATCATGGTCGAAGGACAGATGTCGGGTGTAGGACTTGTCACGAAGATCCGCAGCATGGACGGCGAGAAATCACGCGTACCGATTCTTGCGGTATCGGGCCTGGATGATTCGGTGCGCCGCGCTGAACTGTTCCGTCTCGGCATCAACGATTTCATTTCCAAGCCGCCGGTCAAGCAGGAAGTGATCGCGCGTGTAACCAACCTGATCACGAACAAGCAACTGTTCGACCAGGTGAAGATGCAGCAGCAGCATCTCTACGAACTCGCCATGCGCGACCATCTCACCGGCCTGTACAACCGTAACTCGCTGAAGGAATTCGCCAACAAGTATTTCAGCGAAGCAGCCCGCCACGAATACCCGCTTAGCCTGGTGCTGATCGATCTCGATCACTTCAAGTCGATCAACGACAACCACGGCCACCTTGCCGGTGACTCCGTGCTTGAACAGGTAGGCGAGATGTTGCGCAACAACTGCCGGGAAGGTGATTTTGCAGCACGCTTCGGCGGTGAGGAATTCCTGCTGATCCTGCCGCACTGCGACCTGTCCAGTGCAAGGACCAAGGCAGAACTCATCCGCAAGGAAATCGAGCAGCTGGAGCCGGAAGGCATTGCCATCACCGCAAGCCTCGGCATCACTGCGCGCCCGCGCGGCACGGCCGCCGACCTCGAAACACTGTTCAAGGTCGCCGACGCGGCCGTCTATGAAGCAAAGCACCGTGGTCGCAACTGCATCATTGCGAAGAAGTACAAGGGCGGCCCTGACAACGACAAGGCGCCCGCCCCCGCTACAGGTAGCTGAGCCACCAGTCCTTGCGACGACGCTTCAGCGCTGCGTACCACTTGCACACCGGGTACAGCAGCAAGAGCACTGCTACCCACACGCCATACGCCAGCCACAGGTTGTGCTCGTAGCCCGGCGGATATTGCTCCGGCGGCGCGAACCACCATCCCGCCGTGCCATAGCGCAGCATCGAATAGACAATGGCACCGAGGTGGATCACCGGCACGTGGATCACATAATAGAAGAACGGCACGCGACCGAATACGGTGATTGCATCGACAAACCGCCCACGCAGGTCTTCCAGGAACGGCAGGATCATCAGCGCCGGGCCCATCGTCATCATCAGGAACATCAGTGATGGCGGGTATTTCTCGGCGTTGAGGAAATTGATCAGCGTCTGCGAGGCATCGCCTTCAACCGCCACCCAGGCGGCCGGGTCACCGTAGATATTGAAACCCCGCAACACCAGCCAGCCAACCGTGAGGAATGCGCCGAGCACGAGCATCATGCGATCGCGATCCGCCCGTGTCTGTTGCAGGGCGCGACCAAAGGCAAAGCCCAGTGCCATCACGCCGATCCATGGCACCAGCGGATAGGCAATCCACAAACCCCAGGCCGGTGGTTCACCACCGAAGGGAATCCAGCCGCCATCGTGCAGGAACATCCACAGCACCTGCATGAAACCCGGCTCCATCTCCACGGCGCGGATCCCGTCCAGCGCGTTATGCCCGACAACCAGCACGAAACCGAAAATCGTGACGGCAGCGATCGGCAGGTAGACCAGCAGCGACAGCACCATCATCGAGACACCAATCGCCCAGATGACCTGGAGGAAACTGAAGCCAGCAAGCGGTCCGCCCCAGCCGAGATTCACGATGGTCACTTCGACGACGACCAGCCAGAGCCCGCGGGTAAACAGGAAACGACTGAGTTCGCGGTCGGTACAACCGGTATTCTGCTGGTACAGGAATGCGCTGGTACCTGCCAGGAAGACAAAGACCGGTGCACAGAAATGCGTAATCCAGCGCGTCAGGAAGAGTGCGAGGCCCGGGTCATCCATGTCTTCGGGCGTCGGGCTGGGTGCCCAGAAATCCCGCACATGGTCGAGCGCCATCAGCACCATCACGATGCCGCGCATGAGGTCGATGGAACGAATGCGATCCGCTATCGGCGGTGCGGCCATCTGCTGTGTCATCGAGAATCCCCTTCTTCAGTAATCCGGCCGCACCGGTTTCAGGTACGTCGGTCAGCCCATGAACGCGAGCACGAGCGCCATCACCAGGGTGACCAGCAGGCGATGGCTGGAATCCACGAGCCAGGCGCCCAGGGAACGACGTGAAAAGATGGCTTCGGCAAGCGACGGCGCAGCCGTGAAACCCGCCCAGAGCAGGAAGCCGATCCACAGTGCCGGTGCCGGCGACAGGCTGTCGGTGGCCACCAGCAGGAAATACAGCACCAGGGCCTGCACCAGCGTGCCGGCGATTGCCACGGCGTATTGCGGGGCGCCGCTGCGCCCTTCCTGGTCGGCTTCCATGGGGTTGTAGCGCGACCAGAACGGGCCGAACAGGAACGGTGCGTACCAGAGGCCACCTACGGCAAAACCTGCGGCAGCAGCGATGATGATTGCGATCAGGTCGAATTCGGCCATGTTTCCCCCTATGTTGCCCTGCATTCAGTGTAGTCGCTGCACCAGCCTCGATGTGCAAGAATCGGGCGCTCTGGAAAAGCTATCGAGACAGGCATGACCGAATCACGGCATATCGAGACGCTCGGCGTGCACGCCGGCCGCGACATCGAGGGCAATGGCCTCGCTGTCACTCCTGCGATTTCGCCCAGCACCACCTTCCTGCGCGGCGAAGACGGCAATTATCCCGGCGGCCACCAGTATTCACGCGGTTCCAATCCCACGCGTGCGCGGCTGGAAACCGCGCTGGCCGCGCTGGATGGCGCCAACGATGCAATCGCCTTCGCCTCCGGCATGGCTGCAATCGCAGCAGTATTCCAGCTGCTGAAACCGGGTGATCACGCGATCGTTTCCTCCGACAGCTACCACGGCACGCGACGCTACGTCAGCGAGTGGACCGAACCGCGCGGCATCGGCATCGACTTCGTGGATACCGCGGACACGGACGCCGTGCGGTCCGCGATGCGCAAGGAAACACGGCTGCTCTGGATCGAATCGCCTTCGAACCCGCTGCTGACAATCAGTGATTTCGACGCCCTGGCGGAACTGGCAAGGCAGAACGATTGTCTCACCGCCTGTGATGCAACCCTGGCCACGCCTGTCCTGCAGCATACGCTGGATCACGGCATCGACATGGCCGTGCACAGCAGCACGAAATACCTCGGGGGTCACAGCGACCTGCTCGGTGGTGTCGTCACCACGCGGGACAGTGCGCTTGCAGAGCGCCTGCACCAGTACCAGGTGGAAGCCGGAGCGGTTCCATCCGCCTTCGATGCCTGGCTGCTGCTGCGAAGCCTTGCCACGTTGAGCGTGCGCATCCGGCAGCAATCGGAGACCGCAATGCAGCTCGCCACCTGGCTGGAAGCCGATGAACGCATCGAAGCCGTGCATTACCCGATGCTGGAATCGCACCGCCACCATGGTCGGGCCATGAAATACCTTGCCGGTGGCGGCGGCGTGTTGTCGCTCCAGTTGCGCGGCAAGGAGGCACAGGCGCGCCGCATGGCGAACGCCACCAAGGTATTCACGCAGGCAACGAGCCTTGGCGGCGTGGAAAGCCTCATCGAGCATCGCGCGTCCATCGAGGGCGCGCAGCGGCGCTCACCGGATAACCTGCTTCGCCTGTCCATCGGGCTTGAGCATGTGGAAGACCTGAAGAACGACCTGGCTGCCGCAATGGATGCAGCAACAGCGGGTCGCCAATCGACGTAAAAAAGAAGGAGTCACCATGAAACTTTCTCGCCACTCCCGCTTGGCGAGCCTGTTGGCCGCTGTCATCGGTTCCAGCCTCGCGGCAGGACCTGTCGTGGCTGACGATTCCATGACGGAAGACGGGCTCAGCCTCGAAAAGATCATGCAGGACCCGGACTGGATCGGTAACCAGCCCATCAACGCCTACTTTGCCGACGACAACCGCACGATCTATTTCCAGCGCGAAGCCGAAGACGAGAACTTCAAGCACTGGTACAGCATTGCCGCGAACGGCGGCGAAGCCACGCTGCTCACGCCGGCACAGCGCGCCGACGTTCCTGCTCGAGGCGGCGAGCTAAGCCAGGACGGCAAGCGTCGTGTCGCTGCCAAGAATGGCGACATCTTCCTGTATTTCCTCGAAGAGGATCGCGTGCAACAGCTCACCCGTACCAGCGCGAACGAATCGTCGCCGTTCTTCATGGCCGATGATCGTCGCATTGCCTGGACCGTGAACGGCAGCACGATGATCTTCGACCCGGCCTCGGGCCTCATCGAGGAAGCCGCTGTCGTTAAGGGCGAAAACGATCCGCTGCGCGAATCGGAAAACTTCGACTACCTGGAAGACCAGCAGCTGCGACTCTTCTCGACACTGCGTCGCGAGAACCGTCGCGATGAAAGCGAGAAGGAACACAATCGGACGCTGCGTGACGCGGATCCGACGCGCATCGCACCGACGCTTTACCTCGGTGCAGATCGCAACATTCGCTTCTCCAGCCTTTCACCCAATGGCCGTTACATGCTGGTCGTTTCGGAACCGAAGTCGCACGAGAACGGCAAGCAGGACAGCATGCCGAATTACGTGACCGAATCCGGTTACGTGAAGAACCGTGATGTGCGCCCGCTGGTCGGACTGAACGCGCCGGCCCCGCACACGATCCATCTCATCGACCTGGAAGAGAATTCCGCGACCACGCTGGCGATGGACGAACTGCCGGGCATTGACGATGATCCGCTGGAAGACCTTCGCGACGATGCCATCGACTACCACGTCGAACAGGGCAACGACGAGGACGCCGTTGAGAAAGCACTCAAAGCCCCGGAAATTCGCCCGGCCCAGGTCGAGGGCCTCGACTGGACGCGCGATGGTTCGATGGTCGCCGTGCAGGTGCACTCCGTCGATAACAAGGACCGCTGGATCGCCACCGTGGATTTCGATGACGGGGAACTCGAATCCCAGCATCGCCTAACGATGAACAAGGGCTGGATCAACTGGTACCACAACGATTTCGGCTGGCTGCCGGATAACCGCCTGTGGTTCCTTTCGGAAGAGACCGGCTACTCGCACCTTTACGTAAAGCGTCCGGGTGATCGGGCCGTGGCATTGACCTCGGGTGACTACGTCGTGGCCGACCCGAAGGTCACCACTGACGGCAGCATGATCTACTACATCGCCAACCCGGAGCGCAGCGGTACCTTCAACATCTATCGCGTACCGACACGCGCGAAGATGGCAGCAAAGCAGGTCAGCAGCATCAGCGTGCAGCCCTCCAGCCGCAGCGAGGACGACTGGGGCTACAGCCCGTTCGAGCTCTCCACGGACGGCGAATACCTGGTCTTCAAGCACGACGAGCCGACGCACCCCGCCGAGCTGTATGCGCAGGCGGTCAATGGCGGCGAACCGGTGAAACTGACCGATTCCACCAGCGCGGAATTCAAGGCAGTGGACTGGGTCGCTCCGGAAATCGTCAAGGTACCGTCCACGCATTTCGATGGCACCATCACCGCGCGCGTGTACAAGCCGCGTGACTGGAGCCCGGACAAGGAATACCCCGCGGTAATGTTCGTGCACGGCGCTGGCTACCTGCACAACGCGCACGACGGCTGGTCGGTATATTTCCGCGAATTCATGTTCCACAACATCCTGCTGCGTCATGGCTACGTGGTGATGGACATGGACTACCGCGGCTCACGCGGCTACGGCGCGAAATGGCGTAATGCGATCTACCGCCAGATGGGTCACCCGGAACTGGAAGACCTGCTCGATGGCAAGAAGTACATGGTCGACAACCTCGGCGTTAACGAAGACCGCGTCGGCGTATATGGCGGTTCGTACGGTGGCTTCATGGCGTTCATGGCGCTCTTCCGCTCACCGGGCGAATGGGCGGCCGGCGCCGCACTGCGTCCCGTCACCGACTGGGCGCATTACAACCATCCGTACACGTCGAACATCCTGAACACACCGCTGGTCGACCCGATGGCTTACGAAAAGTCTTCGCCGATCGAATGGGCCGAGGATTACGACAACACGCCGATGCTGATTGCCCACGGCATGCAGGATGACAACGTGTTCTTCAAGGATTCGGTGCGGCTCGTGCAGCGCCTGATCGAGCTGAAGAAGGAGAACTTCGAAATTGCTCCCTATCCGCTCGACCCGCACGGCTTCGTGCATCCGGAATCCTGGCTGGACGAGTACCGTCGCATCTTCAAGCTGATGGAAGAGAACACGCAGTAATTCAAGCAGCATCGATGCAAGGGGCGCCTCCGGGCGCCCCTTTTTCTTATCCAGCCTCCGCGCTGTGATATAACGGCGTTCGCATTCGGCAAGCGGATTTCAAGATGGCACGAGAAAAGATGGATACGCGCGAGCTTGGCCTGGTCCTCGGCCAGCAGATCCTCGGCGTGGATGACCTGCATTACGGCTACTGGGATGACTCGCTGGAGCTGAGCTTCGCCAACCTGCCCACTGCACAGGCACGCTACACGGAGCAATTGCTTGATGTGTTCCCGCCGGCTGGCGAGACGAAGCGCGTGCTGGATGTTGGCTGCGGAACGGGAAACACCATGGCCGCGCTGATCAATCGCGGCTACCGGGTCGACGGCATGATTCCGTCTGCAAGTCTCGCCCGCATCGTACGCGAACGCATGGAAGCCCTGCCCGAGAACGATGCGCAGGTTTTCGAATGCAAGCTGGAAGAGTTCGACACCGAAAGGAACGCCGGGAAGTACGACGTGATCCTGTTCAGCGAGAGCTTCCAGTACATCTGGATGGAAGATTCCTTCCCGGTGCTCGAGAAGATTCTTCGACCGGGCGGTCGCATCATCATCTGCGACTTCTTCAAGACTCCCGCACATGAAGATGGGGGCGCAGGTGACCATGCAATGAGTGGCGGTCATCATCTCGATGAATTCTACGAAGAGGTGAAGGCGCGCGGTTTCGATATCGAACTGGACCGCGACATCACGCCGCACATGAGCCCCAACTTCAAGCTGCTGAATGACCTGCTGATGATCAAGACGAAGCCGGTACTTGAAACCTGTAGCCTCTACCTGGGCTCGCGATACCCGAAAACCTGGGGCTTCCTGAAGTGGGCGTTCAGGAAGCGCTGGAAGAAACTGAACTACAAGTACCTGTCCGGCCATCGCAGCCCGGAGGTGTTCGAGAAGTACAAGACCTATCGGCTGGTTATCCTGCGAGATGGACGCCGCGCCTGACCCAGGTGGCAGGAACATGCATGAAAAAGGCGCCCAACGGGCGCCTTTTTCTTTAACCATCGACTTACAGCTTGCGGCGCTTTTCCTTCGCTCTCGCGAGCGCCGTCTTTACCTGCAACCCAGCGCCGACAACGACCAGGAATACGCCGAGATGCAAGAGTGTCACCTCTTCGAGGCCGGCCTGGAAGAAGGTGAACGTGACGAAACCTGTCCATTGCAGCGCGGCGAGCAATGCGCCGGTCATCTCGATGAAAGCACCGACGGTAATGCGTGCAACGAATTCCTGCTGCGTCATGCCACCATTCATCATGAGCGCAGCCCCACACCACGATTCAGCAGGAACATGCTGAAGCTGTAAAGCAGCACGATGAAGATTCCGATGATCAGGTAGGCAGTACCGATACCGATATCCGACACACCGAGGATGCCGTAGCGGAAGGCGTTGACCATATAGAGGATCGGGTTCGCCTTAGAGACGTTCTGCCAGAACTCGGGCAGCATGCCGATCGAGTAGAACACGCCACCCAGGTAGGTCAGCGGCGTGAGGATGAACGTCGGCACGATGGAAATGTCATCGAATTTCTTCGAGAAGATCGCATTGATCAGGCCGCCCAGCGAGAAAACGATCGACGTGAGCAATACGATGCTCAGCGTGATGAACGGGTGTGCCATGTCGAGATCAGTGAAGAACAGCGCAATGATGGTCACCATGGCGCCAACCAGCAGGCCGCGACACACCCCACCCATCACGTAACCGAACAGGATGTACTGGTTCGGCAGCGGAGACACCAACAGCTCCTCGATGTGACGCGCAAACTTCGCACCGAAGAACGACGACACGACATTGCCGTAGGAATTCGTGATCACTGACATCATGATCAGGCCCGGTGCGATGTAGGCCATGTAATCGTAACCATCCATCGGACCGATGCGACGACCGATCAGGTTACCGAAAATGATGAAATACAGCGTCATGGTGATCGCCGGCGGCACGATGGTCTGCACCCAGATGCGTAGCACCCGCGTGACTTCCTTGCGGATGATGGTCTGCATGCCGACGAGGTTCTGCTTGAATCGACTCATGCGGCATTCCCCTTTTCGGTCATCCTCACGAACAGCTCTTCCAGGCGATTAACCTTGTTGCGCATCGACAGCACCTGCAGGCCGCTTTCCGACATCCGCTTGAACAGGTCATTGATATCCTGCTCCTTGGTGATTTCCACTTCGATGGTGGTGTCATCCACGGTAGTGACGTCGTAACCATCCAGCTTCACGTCCTGCTTGACCGGTTCGCGCAGGTCGAAGATGAAGGTTTCAACGTGCAGCTTTTCCAGCAGTGACTTCATGCGTGTGTTCTCGGCGATGCGACCGTGATTGATGATCGCGATATTGCGGCAGAGGTTTTCCGCCTCTTCCAGGTAATGCGTGGTGAGGATGATCGTCGTGCCTTCCGCATTGATCTTGCGCAGGAAGCTCCACATCGAGCGACGGATCTCGATGTCCACGCCCGCCGTCGGTTCGTCGAGGATCAGCAGGCGCGGTTCGTGCACCAGCGCGCGGGCAATCATCAGGCGACGCTTCATGCCACCCGAGAGGTTGCGCGAGGACTGGTCGCGCTTTCCCCAGAGGTCGAGTTCCTTGAGGTATTTCTCGGCACGCTCTTCGGCAAGTTGGCGCGGAATACCGTAATAACCTGCCTGGTTGCAGACGATCTGGAAGCAGGTCTCGAACATGTTGAAGTTGATTTCCTGCGGCACCAGGCCGATGCAGGCCTTCGCCGCAGCAAAGTCCTCGTCGATGTCATGCTCGAACACGCTGACCTTGCCACCCGTCTTGTTCACGAGCGACGTAATGATGCCGATGGTCGTCGTCTTGCCGGCGCCGTTGGGCCCCAGCAGGGCAAAGAAATCGCCCTCTTCCACATCAAGGTCGATGCCCTTCACGGCTTCGGTGCCGTCGGAATAGACCTTGCGCAGGTCACGGATGGATAGCGCTTTCATGCTCTTTCCAGTCAACAGGTGAGAAGACAGTCGTGCCGCGACGGCTGCCGCGACAGGGGGATACAGTCTACCAGAGGGATTTTCGGGCTGCTGCTTCAGCATTTTCTTACGCACCGGCAGGAATACTGCCATGGGCGGTTCACGCCACCGGACGTAGCATTCAATCGTCATTTCGCGCCATTGGGGACGCATTCATGGATGCTCGAAAGGCAACCTACGACAAGACGGAAGACGATGTGCTGGAGGATATCCAGTATTTCGAGCGCCAGCTGCAGGGACTGGACAGCATCGGGGATCGTCGCTCTCTCGCGGCCTCGCAGGTCTATCGGCTGCTGCTGCGCCAGCGCCGCCAGTACCTCAACGCCCTGCGCGATGGCCAGCCGGAGCGCTGGCCGGACTACCCGGAAAACTGAATCCCGCACGAGCTGCGCGGAACGCCTGGTAATCAGGCAACTGGCGGGCCCGGCTCCACATCCGTGAAATCTTCGTAATCGTGCCGCTTGGACAGGCGGTACGTTCCCTCTCGCACCACCCGGTGCAGGTAGATATCGACGATGGTCGTTTCGTGCGGCCGCACCAGCCCGCGCAACCACTCCTCGCTTGCCGGCAATATCGCCGGAATGTAATGCACGAAACCATCCAGCGGGTAGGGACGCACCTGAATACCCAGTCCTTCCGCGGAAGGCAGTGCCGGACGCAGTTCCCGACCATCATCCATTACCGGTTCATCACCGAGCATGCGCGCCGCATTCAGGTAGTACGTCAGCGTCGCCACATCGCGATGGTTCTTCTGCCGGTCCAGGAAGAATTTCGGCGGCAGGCGGTCCGGGTCGTCGCCATTGGCCGTGAGCAGTAGTTCGAAATCCTTCACGCGATGGCCATGATCGTCATACAGCCTGAAGACGAGCTGGCTGCACGGGTCGTTGATGATCGTGCGATCGAACGGGCCCGGCAGGTCCTGTACCTCGATCCGCTGCTTTTCCAGCACCTCGGCATTCTGCTTCGCGAAACTCTTCGCCAGTCGTCGGTAGTCCGCCGCCGAACCCACCGCAATGCAATCAAGAATTGCCATGACGGTCGGATGTTCGTCGCGACGGTTTCGAACGCTACGCAGGATGCCCTTCGTGTCACCGGAGTGCGAGCAACCTTCCAGGATTGCCATCGGCACACCGTCTAGCGTTTCGTCGCTGGTGATTTCGAGCGGCTGCAGCTTGGCGCGTGCGTCCTCGGGTGGCTGCTGGTGCAGCACGACATGGCGATGGTTGAGGTTGGCTGCCGCAACGCGAACCACGCCATCCGAGCCCATCTCGCCGGTGTAGGCATTCACGTGGTCGTAGATGGCATGGTCGATGCTCGACCCGGTAAGCACGAAGGAATACACCCCCTGTTTCAACAGCCGCTGGCTTGCTTCCCGCCAATCGGTATTCAAGGCGAGGCTTTCCGGGCTACCGAGCTCCAGCCAGTCGAGCACACCAAGGCCTGGCTCCACGCCTTCGAACCAGGTCTTCAAGCGTGCGAGTCGTGAGCGGCCAAGCTGTGCCAGTGCGGAACCGAAATTCGCGGGCGCAAGCATGATCAGTGATTTCACCGGCACGCGCTTGCGTGGCTGCAGGTAATAACGATTCACCCAGTCACGCACCACCGGGCCACCGGTGGAGTGCGTGATCATCACGATGTCACGCTTGCCCAGTTCGTCACCCAGCTCGCGATGCAATGCTGCTTCCAGCGCGCGCGAAATGTCTTCCAGCCTGACTTCGTTGTGGAAACTGACGTATTTCGACAGCCAGAGGTTGTGCGTGTCGATGTTCGGCCCACCCTTGCGGCGGGCTTCGGCTTTCAGCCGCTGCGGCAATTCACCATAGGTCGAGGTTTCGCGAACGCTCCAGCCATGAACGAGAACAACGATTGCACCCTTCGACGACATCAGTCTCTCTCCTCGCGATCCAGCTGGCGTTCCCATTGCTCGGGGCCGGTTCGGCACATGGCATATTCAAAGGGATGGTCGAGCTCCGGCATGGTGAAACGCAAGTCGGTAAACCACACGCAGACACGCTCCGATGTCCCGCTGACTTCCGATACATACGGCAGCAACGCAAATTTCCTGAAACCGGTGAATTCTTCCTGTTGCCAGGCACGGATCGCGAGGTCTCGCGTGACGGATTCCGGCGGGAATTTCGGGTATGCCTGCCAGTGTGCCGCACCTACCGGGCGGTAGGTACTCCAGACGCGTGACACCCAGGCGGCATCTTCCCCGGCCTTGAAGCGCTCCTCGGCAAGCAGGTTGATATAGCTGCGATGGTAGGTCTCGCCCGTCACCACAACGACCTTCCAGTTGAACGTCGACAGGGGCTGCGGGAAAGCAATGACCACCGGGGAGGAAATACCCTCCGTTTCAGCCCAGTGCTCACCGAATTCGATCGCCTTGTTGTGGTTCCAGGCAGCGAGTGCCAGATAGGCCAGCAATACACCACCGGCAACACGCGCCGGCATGACCGCCTGCTTCCAGGTGGAGAACACCAGGCCGACGAGCAATATCAGCGTGAATACCGGGTCGATGATGAACACGATCGGCCAGGCCAGCGGCGCATCCCACACCGGTGCAAACATGCGCGTGCCGTAAGACGTGATGAGGTCGCCGCAGATATGTGCCACCAGCGCCATCGCCGCGAGCAGCGCCATATCGGTGAACTTCAGCTTTCCGAACCTGGAAGCGATAAAGCCGAGCAACGCGGCCCAGATTGGCAGCATCACGACCGAGTGCGTCAGACCCCGATGCGCGATGAGGTAATCGAAATGATCCATGAACAGCGAAGTGATGGAATCGCTGTCCGGGAATGCGGCGAACAGGCCGCCCCACAGTGCACGCTGGCCGATGGTCCCTGCACCCTGCCGTTCGCGGCCCGGCAGGGCGGTTGCGGCGCCAATCACGGCGCCACTGATCGCGTGGGTAATGGTATCCATCAGGATCTCCCGCGTGGATTCGGTGCCGGGGGAATCGGCAGCTGGCTGCGCAGTTGAAGCCCCTGCCGCAACATCCGTTGAGCGGCCTCGCGATTGCCGTCATGCAACCAGCGGAGCACGGTTGTCGAAAACAGCAGGGTCATGCCGGTCTCGTCGATCGCCCTCCAGGGCAGGCCCTCGTGCATGCCGGCCGCTTCGCGCAGCCATTGCACGGTGCGACTGAGGCGGAACAGGGTTGGTAACTGGATATGCAGGTGTCCGGGTTCGAGCCGGACATGCAGCATTTCGCGAGCGGTTCGACGCCGGCTCGCAAACGTATCAAGCCAGGCGAGTACCAGGATCTCGGCCCGGCTCGACGGGTCATCGACCACCGGGTCGGTAGCCAGCATGGCGGTATCGGCACGATCCCACCACGCATCAACCAGCGCTTCCTTGTCACGAAAGTGCGCATGGATATCGCCAAGCCCACAACCCAGGTCGGCAGCTACATCGGCAAGTCGCAGGTTTTCCCAGTGACAGGACCCTGCCCGTGCCAGCGCGGCATCAAGGATGGCGTCGGGCGACGGGGAGATCATCAGATCCGGCCGGAGGCCTCCATCAACTCGAGGCCCTTGCGCAAGGTGTCGGCAAGGTCGGGCATGGTCGCGATGAAGCGCGCGGTCTGGTCATCAATGCGCGAACGGGCCTCGATCACCAGCGCTTCCCAGTGCTTCGGCGTGTCCTTGTCCTTTGCCATCCAGGTCAGTGCACGCATCTCGGCAAGCTGCTCGTTGTCGAGGCTGACCAGGATGCCGACCATCTTGTCGAGTTCGCCGGTATCGGCAACTTCAATCAGTTCCTCGACAGTCGATTTCTTCAGCGCTTTCATGCGGTTCCCCTGGCTATGCTGCGGTGAATTCCTGAAACCGTACCTATAAAGCATCGCCGCGATCGCGGCAAGGCGCTACTCCACTATCGCCGCCACTCGTCGTCGGCACCCGGCGTGGTGGCCTTCACGTAGCCCTTCGGGCGTATTGCCACGGTATTCGTGATCTTCGTGCAGAGCCGGCCATCCGCAAGGTAGAAACCGTACTCGAAGGTCGGCGTGGCACGACCGCGCTCTTCCAGCTCGGCGGCAATCGCCTTTTCCATTTCGGGCGGGAAATCGAAGCGCAATTCGAGGTCGGTACTGCCACCTACCTGGAAATCCACGCTCATCGCCCGCGTCCATACGGAATAGCCGGGAAAGACGCGCGCACAGGCCAGGGCGGCGATGGGGTCGGCAAGGCAGGCCTGGTAGCCACCGAACATCACGCCACCCGGATTCTTCGAGAACGTGTTCAAGGGCAGCTTCAGCCGGACTTGGCGCCAGTTGTCGCGGATATCCAGCACCTTCACCCGCATCAGGAAAAACGGCGGGTACCACTGGATCTTGCGCTTGTCGGAGAGCGACTTGTTACGCCACATGTAGCGCGTAAAGCGGGCGATGAGGCCGTTGTCTTCGTGTTGCAATGCTGTCTCCCGGCGACAAGAATGGGCAGGCAGCCTACATCGTACCGCCCTCGCCCGGGCGCGTCATCGAAACGGGGAGAATCGGGATGAAGACAGCCGACGAATGGTTCGCCAAGTATGGCGAAAGCCACCAGCACCCGACCAACAAGCTGATCCACTGGATCTGCGTGCCAGCCATCGTTTTCAGCCTGATCGGCCTGCTCTGGTCGATCCCGCGGCCGGAATT
This sequence comes from Gammaproteobacteria bacterium, assembly GCA_033720815.1. Classification (GTDB taxonomy): domain Bacteria; phylum Pseudomonadota; class Gammaproteobacteria; order Natronospirales; family JAJUFS01; genus JAWWBS01. Next base: position 108,793 of record JAWWBT010000001.1, read on the forward strand.
CTTCGCCGGCATCTCGCCATGGCTGAACTGGGGCACGTTATTCATCGCCCTGGCGATGGTCTACTACGCCGTACTATCGCTACCGCTCGCGCTGGGCATGATCGTCGTGAGCGGCGTGGTGATCTGGGGTAATGCCTGGCTCGCGCAGCTGGAAACACCGTTGTGGCAGGTCGCTCTCGCCATTTTCGTGGTCGCCTGGATCGGCCAGTTCATCGGCCACAGGATTGAAGGAAAGAAACCGTCATTTTTCGAGGATATCCAGTTCCTGCTGATCGGCCCGATCTGGCTCCTCGGCTTCATTTACCGCAAGGCGGGATTGCCTTACTGACAACAGGGAAAGGCGCAGCACGCGCCTGTATTCAAGGGACGGCGCAGCGATGCGCCACTTTCCGATAGGGGATATTTCCATGAAGACACTAATCAACGGGCTGCTTCTTGCAGCCCTGCTCGGCGCATCCGTGCCGGTTACTGCCAGCGCGGCTGAAGCTGACATCCGCGAATTCGTCCAACTGGCGGAATTCAGTAGCGCCAAGATCTCACCGGAAGGTGGTTTTATTGCCGTTACCGCTCCGTCCGGCAACCAGACGGGGCTCGCCGTGCTGGATATCCGCGAATTCCCGAAGATCGAGGTACAGGCTGCCTTTCGTGGCGGCCCCTACGAACACGTTTCCGAATTTCACTGGGTCAATGAACGCTACGTGGCGTATACCACGGTCGAGCAGAAAGCGGCGCTGAACAATCCTGTCCTCACGGGCTATCTCTACGCGCTCGATGTGGAAGCGAAATCGACCGAAATGCATTACGGCCTGGATGGCGGCGGCGTGTTCCGGTGGTTCGAATTTGTCGACCTGCTGCCAGAGGAGCCGGACTGGATCCTTATTGAAACCTATACGAGTGACCGGACCTACCCGAAGTCGCTCAAGGTCAACGTGGCAAATGGGCGCACGGATCGCGGTATCGGCAGCCCCCTGGATAACGGACGCCTGTTCGCGGACAGCAATGGCAATATCAGGCTGGCCAGTGGTGTCGACGACGAGGCCTATCTCCAGATGGCGTGGCGCCCCGATGCGGAAGCCGACTGGGAATCCCTGGAAACCGGTTTCGTGCCCGGAAGTAGCGAAGTTGCTGTTCTCGGGTTCATCGAAGGCAGCGACGCGTTTGCCCTGCGTATCGAAGGTGAAAACCGGTCCGGCATTTACGGCTTCAACCCTGGAACTGGCAAGCTTGAGACTCTCATGGAGTCAGACTCGGTAACCCCGAGCAGGGTCATCGAAGCCCTTGGCAGCCCCAGCCTCACCTCCAGCAAGTCGATCGTTGGCGCAGTGTTTGCCGATGGGCGCACGGAAAACCGTTTCATCAGCGCTGATGAAATCACGGCAAAGGTTCACGGCCTCCTGGCAAGAAGCTTCCCGGACGCTCACGCCACCGTCACCTCGAGCACGCGAGACGGTCGCAAGTCGCTGGTCGCCGTGAGCAGTGATCGTCGACCGACGGAATTCCTGCTTTTCGATATCGACGCCATGAGCATCGTGCCACTGGTGAAATCCAGGGAGTGGATAGAGCCGGGCGCCATGGGTACACGTAAGCCGGTGTCCTACGAGGCGAGTGATGGCACCCGGATTCCCGCCTACCTCACATTGCCAGCCGGCAAGGAAGCAGAAGACCTGCCCCTCGTCCTCCTGCCGCATGGCGGGCCTCATGGCATACGCGACTACTGGGAGTGGGACCTCGATGCGCAGCTGCTCGCGAATCGCGGCTACGCGGTCCTGCAGCCCAATTTCCGCGGCTCGGGTGGCTATGGCCTCGAGTTCGAGGAGTCGGGTTACGGCCAGTGGGGTACGCGCATGCAGGACGACATGGCTGACGGCGTGAAGTGGGTCATCGACCAGGGCATCGCGGATCCGGAGCGCATCTGCGTCTACGGAGTCAGCTTCGGCGCCTATTCAGCGGTGCAGCAGATGGTCCGGTTCCCCGAGCTGTACCAGTGTGCCTTCGCTTTCGCCGGCATCTACGATCTCGAATACCTCATCAACGACGAGGCAAGCAACCGCAACAGCAGCCGGCTGATCGAAGCGAGCATCATTCGCCGCTACCTTGGCGACGACGTGGAAGCATTGCGTGCGCAGTCCCCGGTCAATCACGCGGACAAGATCAAGGGCACCGTGTTCCTGGCCCACGGCACTGCCGATACCATCGCGCCCCTGGAGCACATGCTG
>JAWWBT010000002.1:0-50226 GCA_033720815.1 Gammaproteobacteria bacterium
AGGCAGGCTTTCCGCCTGCGCTGCGGCACGGCTTGACGATTCCTCGCGCAGGCCGACGACCACGTCGAAGCCGCCGTCGCGCAGGTTCAGCGCCTGTGCCCTGCCCTGCGCACCGAAGCCGAGCACCGCAATACGGCGCCCTTCGAGTCCTGCCGGATCCAGATCATTGTTGTACAGCGTTGCCATATCTGCCTTGCCAGGTGGTCGGGAAAGAGGCGCAAGCTACGCCCGGAGGCCGCGCTCTGCAAGCCTGCGGCCTGTACTGGCCTGCCCCCTGCGAATACAATGCCGCTGTTTGCCATCAAATTCATCTCGTTCGGGACACATTATCCAATGCGCACCACGCAATTTCCGCTTTCGACCACCAAGGAAACGCCGGCCGACGCAGAGATCGTCAGCCACCAGTTGATGCTGCGCGCGGGCATGATCCGCAAGATCGCCGCGGGGCTGTACACCTGGATGCCGACGGGCGTGCGCGTACTGCGCAAGCTGGAAGCGATCGTGCGCGAGGAAATGAACCGTGCGGGCGCAGCAGAGATCCTGATGCCGACCGTGCAGCCGGCCGAGCTCTGGCAGGAATCCGGCCGCTGGGATTTCTATGGCCCCGAACTGCTCCGCCTGGTCGATCGCCATGGCCGTGATTTCTGCTACGCGCCGACGGCAGAAGAAGTGGTCACCGACATCGTTCGCCGCGAAATCCAGAGCTACAAGCAGTTGCCGCTGACGCTGTACCAGGTACAGACGAAATTCCGTGACGAGATCCGCCCGCGCTTCGGCGTAAAGCGCGCCCGCGAGTTCGTGATGAAGGATGCCTATTCCTTCCATCTCGACCAGGAGTCCCTGCAGCAGACCTACGACGCCATGCACGCGGCCTACTCGCGCGTCTTCGAGCGCGCTGGCCTGGATTTCCGCCCGGTGCGTGCCGATACCGGCGCGATTGGTGGCAGCTTCTCGCACGAATTCCATGTCCTGGCCCAGTCGGGCGAGGATGCCATCGCGTTTTCCACCGACAGCGATTACGCCGCAAACGTCGAACTGGCAGAGGCACTGCCGCCGCAGGCTGAACGCCCGGCACCGGTCGCCGACATGGCGCGCCTGGAGACGCCGAAGGTTCGCACCATTGCCGAGCTCTGCGAATTTGCGCAGGTGAAACCGGAACAGACCGTGAAGACGCTGTTCGTCGAAGGTGCTGAAGGTGGCCTGGTCGCCCTCGTACTGCGTGGCGACCATGAACTGAACGAGCTGAAGGCCGAAAAGCTCGATGCCGTTGCCAGCCCGCTGAAATTCGCCACGCCGGAAGCGATTCGGGAACTTGTCGGCGCAGGCCCGGGATCCTGTGGCCCGGTCGGTGTCGAGTGCCCGGTGATCGTGGACCATTCCGCTGCAGCGCTCGCGGATTTCGTCACTGGCGCAAACGAGGACGACTGGCACCTCACCGGTGTGAACTGGGAGCGCGACGCGAAGATCGATGTCACCGCCGACATTCGCAACGTGGTCGAAGGTGATGCCAGCCCCGATGGCAAGGGCACGCTGAAAATCGTTCGCGGGATCGAGGTGGGCCACATCTTCCAGCTCGGCAGCAAGTATTCCGAAGCCATGGGCGCGACGGTGCTTGGCGAGGATGGCAGCAAGCAGGTAATGACCATGGGCTGCTACGGCATTGGTGTTACCCGCGTGGTTGCCGCCGCCATCGAACAGAACCACGATGACGCCGGCATCATCTGGCCGGATGCGCTCGCACCCTTCCAGGTAGCGCTCTGCCCGATGAACCTGCAGAAATCCGACACCGTCCGCGAAGCGGTAGAGAAGCTCTACGAAGAACTCACCGCGGCCGGCATCGACGTGCTCCTGGATGACCGCAAGGTACGTCCGGGCGTGATGTTCGCGGACATGGAGCTCGTCGGCATTCCGCATCGCGTGGTGGTCGGTGACCGTGGCCTGAAGAACGGCACGGTGGAATACAAGCACCGCAAGGGTGGTGACGCAGAGGAAATCGCGCTGGATGACATCGTGCGCGTGTTGAAGGAGAAGCTTTCCGTATGATGCGGTTGGCGCTCATCGCCCTGTTGCTCGGCGGAATGGTTTCCGCCGTGGCGCATGCCGACCCGCAACGGGACCGCGAGGTTAACCCCGAACTGCGTGAACGACTGAAAGCGGCGATCGAATCCGCGGATTCCTTCGAGGATCGCTTCGAGGCCGAAGTGTGGCTGCTGGACATGTCCAACCGCCTCTCGCGCTTCATCGAGGACGCCGACCAGCGCCTGGAGCTACTGAAACTGGTGCATCGCGAGGCACGCCGTGTCGACCTGCCGCCGGAACTCCTTCTTGCCGTTATCGAGGTGGAAAGCGCCTTTGATCGCTGGGCGATTTCGCGTGCCGGCGCGCTTGGCCTGATGCAGGTAATGCCGTTCTGGCTCGACGAGATCGGTCATCCCGAAGACAACCTCCACGACCCACGCACCAACGTGCGCATGGGCGCAACCATCCTCAAGTATTACGTGGACATGGAAGACGGCGAGCTGCGTCCGGCGCTGGCCCGCTACAATGGCAGCTACGGTCGTCGCATTTATCCCGACAAGGTGTTCTCGGCACTGTCGGAACGCTGGTACCGCTATTACTGATTATTCCCTAGCGCGTCACGAAACCTTCCGGCACGTCGACGTCAGCAATCGCAATATCCTCAACCTCGACATTCTCCACTCGCGCCATGCGCGGTCCTTCGTGCAGCCAGGCCTGTAACTGGTCCAGCGCGGCAGCATCGCCGCAGGCGATGACCTCCACACGTCCGTCATCCAGGTTCACCGCCTTTCCACGAAGGCCAAGGGGCCGCGCCTCGCGCTGGGTGGAGGCCCGGAAGAACACGCCCTGTACGCGACCACTGACGAGGAAACGCTTGCAGCTTTCGCTCATTCCCTTCCTCCCTGTTGAATGAATTCCAGTGATTCGATTCTGCCAGAGGCAGGCATAAAAAAACCCCCGCATGACGCGGGGGTTTTCAATCAGGCGCGAACCGGAATTACTGGTTCAGGTAATCCTGGTCGGACGCTTCGACCTCACCGATCGACCATGCACCGCGGGTGCGGGCGTGCTCGACGGCAGCGTTCTTCTCGGAAGCGGTCGGGTTCTTGTTGATATCGAACTCCTGGCCCGGGTAGATCAGGTCAGCGTCCTTGATCTTGTCCGAGTTGTTCTTGTAGATCAGCGGCCACTGGTAGCTGTTGCCGTAGACTTCGCTCTTGCCGGCGATGCCCCAGAGGCTGTCACCCTGCGAAACCATGTAGGTCATGGAAGCAGCTTCCAGCTCCGACACCAGCGAGCTGAGCAGGTCGCGTGCACGGCAGCCTTCGTTGTTTTCCATTGCCGCCTTGGCCGCGTCGAGCTGACCCTGCTGGTCGCTGTTCAGGCCGGTGTAGCTGTTGACTTCTTCAAGCAGCACGTTGGCGCGATCCAGGCAGGCCTGGTTTTCGCGAGCAGCGGCTTCAGCAGCTTCCTTCGCCTTCTGGGCTTCCAGTTCGGCGGCGGTCGGGCCTTCTTCTTCAGCCGGCTGGCTGGCGCAACCGGCGGCGACGCCGAGCGACAGCAGAAGAAGGAAGATGGACTTCATTGCAATCTTGTTCATGATTCGTTACTCCGCCCTGAACTTGTTGTTTTGAAAGGTGAAATCGGAACGAGAAATTACTCGCGCACTGCGAAAAACGTTAGCACCGGTTTTTGCAGGGTGTCAAGCAACTGTCTCGTCAAATATACACGTTAACTTGCCGCCGTAGCAGGATTTTTTCAGTCCTGAAGACGGCTGTGTACAATACTCGTCCGCACCCGAGTCTACCCGTCAAATCAAGGGAAACACTGATGCACGTCACGATTTACCACAATCCTCGCTGTTCCAAGTCGCGCCAGACACTTTCGCTGCTCGAGGAAAAGGGAATCGAGCCGATTATTGTCAAATACCTCGACAACCCACCGTCCGAGGACACGCTGCGCCAGTTGCTGGACCAGCTCGGCATCAGCGCACACGACCTCATTCGAACCGGTGAGAGCGAATACAAGGAGCTGGGCCTTGCTGAAAAGATAGACGATGACGACGCCCTCGTGGCTGCGATGGCCAGCCACCCGAAGCTGATCCAGCGGCCGATCGTCGTTGCCAATGGCAAGGCGCGCCTTGGTCGTCCGCCGGAAAGCGTGCTGGAAATCCTCTGAGATGGGTAATCCACTGGATATCCTGGTGCTCTACTACAGCCGCAGCGGCCACGTGGCCGCGATGGCCCGTCACATCGTGCGCGGTGTGGAATCGGTCAAGGGCTGCTCGGCACGGTTGAGAACATTGCCGCCGGTTTCGCCAACCTCGGAGGCTGTTGAAGACGACGTGCCCGAGTCCGGCCCGCCGTATGCAAGCCACGACGACCTGCGCGAGTGCGCCGGGCTACTGCTCGGCAGCCCGACGCGCTTCGGCAACATGGCGGCGCCGGTGAAGTATTTCCTGGATGGCACGGGCTCGCACTGGGTCGAAGGTTCACTCGTCGGCAAGCCTGCAGGCGTATTCACATCGACGGCAACGATGCACGGCGGGCAGGAATCCACCCTGCTCTCGATGATGATTCCGCTCCTGCACCACGGGATGGTGATCACCGGCATTCCCTATACCGAGGATGCGCTGAACGCCACCGAATCCGGGGGCACGCCCTACGGCGCATCCCACGTCGCCGGTGGCGATGGCAAGCGTGAGCTGACTGAGCATGAAATTACCCTGTGCCGTGCACTGGGCAGGCGTGTGGCGCAAACCGCGCTGAAACTGCACGATTAATCGAACCCCGGAGAGAAAATGCTGCCGAGAATGAACGCAGTTGCAGCAGCACTCATGGTGCTGCTTTACGTCGCGTGGTGGATCGACGCCGAGATGCCACGTCTCGGCCTGGTGATGCTTGGCGCGGCCGTGCTGCCTTTGCTGCTCACCCTACCCGCCCTGTGGCAGGCACGACGTATCGGCACGACCGTCGCAGGGTTTGTCGTTGCCTTCCACCTCGCCTACGCAATGATGGAACTCTTTGCGAACCCGGAAGTGCGTGGCTGGGTCGCGGCGCAGACATTCCTTGCGTTGCTGCTTTTCACGGGAACGATGGTGGTATTGCGCTCGGGTAGCGCAAAGGGCTGAACGTTGCCGCAACGCTAGTCCGCGAGCACCTCGCGGATGAAGGGAATCGTCAGCCGTCGCTGTGCGGCGAGGGAAGCATGGTCGAGACGGTCCAGCACGCCAGCGAGGAAGTGCATGTCGCGCGAGTGACGCAACAATAACCACTGCGCCGTTTCGGTTGGCAGCTCCATCCCGCGAGCTGCCGCCTTCTTCTGCAGGGCTTCGAGGCGCCCTTCGTCGTCAAGGCCTTTCCACTGGTAGACCAGCATGCTGCCAAGCCGTGACCGCAGGTCTGGCAACAGCATGTCCAGCCCGCCGGGCGCGGAGCGCGCGCTGACCACCAGGTTGCCACCGGCATCACGTACTGCGTTGAACAGGTTGAATACGGCTCGTTCCCAGTCCACGTCATGCGCAATCGCGTCAATGTCATCGAGTGCGATGACATCGAGGTTATCCAGGCCTTCCAGCATTTCCGGTTGCCAGGAATCACGCTCACGCATTGGCAGCAATGCCGCGTGCTGGTCGTGCACCGAGGCATCGCGCACCAGCGCCTGCAACAGGTGGGAACGGCCCGAGCCTTCGCTGCCCCATAAATAGACCAGCTGGCCACTGCCTTCGAGTGCCGCGCGCACGGCGGCAAGCGCCTCGTCATTGGGCGCTGCGACCAGCGTGGCAAAAGTGAGATCCGACCCCAGCGTCATGCCGAGGGGAAGTTGCTGCGCCATCATTCTTCCAACGACCGCGCCGTCAAAGGCGGTAGCGGTAGACCAGCGCAGCCGGCTGGGAGAAATCCATGCCTTCCATGCTGGCGATATCGCCGAGCGAAATCGTCGCAGTGGACGTTTCCCGCAACGGTTCGAGCATCCGGCCCAGGGCGATTGCCTTTTCGAGCGCTTCACGGCTTCCCCGCAGGTTCACCGAAAGGTGGATGCGATCACTGGCGACACGTGTTACCTGGACTGACTCCACGGCACTGAGGCCGCCGATGTAGTCGACCACGGTGGCGTAGCCGTCGAGGCTGGAGAGGTCTCGAATCTCCATGTCGACAGTGTTCCCGGCAAGACTGAAGCCCCCACCATTCGCGGCCACCGCAAATTCGCGGGCATAGGTTTCTGCCAGCGTATCGACCAGCGCAGAAACGGCCGATTCCAGCGTTTTACCCTGGAGTTCCCAGCGCTGGCTGGTTTCTCCCTCACGCAGCAATGTGCCACGCAGGGCCCAGCTCGAATTGTTCGCCGGCCAGGCACTGACAACGAGCGTGGCATTCGGATCGTATCGATCTGCCGCAGCAAGCAGCGGCTCCTCGAAGACTCCCCAGATATCCATCACCGCAATACGACCGCTGTCCTCGCCATCCATTGCGGGCAGCATGAGCGGGACGCCACGGCGCTGTCCGGCCTGTTCCCAGGCCTGAGCGAGGCCGTGATCCCGACCAATGACGTTGCGACCGGCACGCGGATCATCAACCGCCATCAACACCAGCGTTCGCGGCCGTTCGCGGCCCCACACGGGCAAACCGTAGCTCCGCAGGCGACGTTCGAGTGCGTCGACGTCGAAGGTGGCATGGAGCACCAGTTGCCGGGTTTCGACGGGCTCGACACGAAGGCCGGAGGCCGCTTCCGGTGTGGCCAGGACGGTGCGATTCTCGTAGCGGAAGCGCTGCACGTACCGCGCAGGACTGCGGAGCAGCTCGTCCGAGGCACTGCTCTCGAGCACCTCGGCGCTGCCTGACAGCCGCACCAGGATTTCGCCCAGCGCGGTTTCCATTGCTGCCTGGCGTTCACTGGTGGACTGGTCTTCCACCGGCACCGTGACCTCGGCGAGACCCGCCAGGCTGGCGGCATGCAAGGGCAATGCCGTGGCCAGGCTGGCCAACAGCAACGACATGAAGGCGCGACGGGTTGCGCTCACGCGGCATCCTCCGGAGATTTCAAAACTGCAAGATTGATGTTCGACAGTGGATTTCCAGCGAGGAATCACCTGGATTTCCCGTCGCTGGCAATCGCCGCCGCCGAAGCGGTCATGTACAATATCACAGCTCAGGCGGCCGGGGTCTGCAGCGCTTTCACACCCCGGCGCATTCCCGAACCAACCTGGTCAACGGACTGTCATGACGGACAAGCCTTCCCTTACGTATCGCGATGCCGGTGTCGATATCGACGCGGGCGAATCCCTGGTCGAACGCATCAAGCCGGCCGCAAAGAGCACCGCACGCCCCGGCGTGATGAGCGGCCTTGGCGGTTTTGGCGCGCTGTTCGAAATCCCCACCGGTTACAAGGAGCCCGTGCTGGTGTCTGGCACCGATGGTGTTGGCACCAAGCTGCGCCTGGCGATCGATACCGGCCAGCATGGCGGTGTCGGCATCGACCTGGTCGCCATGTGCGTCAATGACGTCATCGTGCAGGGCGCCGAGCCGCTGTTCTTCCTTGACTACTACGCCACGGGCCATCTCGACGTGGATGTCGCCGCGACGGTGGTTGAAGGCATTGCAGAAGGCTGCCGCCAGGCTGGCGCTGCGCTGATTGGCGGTGAAACGGCGGAATTGCCGGGCATGTATTCCGGCGACGATTACGACCTTGCCGGCTTTACCGTGGGTATCGTCGAGAAATCGAAGATGCTCGATGGCAGCAAGGTTGCCGAAGGCGACGCGGTCATCGGCCTCGCCTCTTCCGGTCCGCACTCGAACGGCTATTCGCTGGTGCGCAAGGTCATCGAAGTCAGTGGCGCGAAACTCGACGACGACATTGACGGCAAGCCGCTCATCGAGCGCGTCATGGCACCGACCCGGATTTACGTGAAGCCGTTGCTGGAACTGATGAAGACAATCGATGTGCACGGTCTCGCGCACATCACCGGCGGTGGCCTGCTGGAAAACATTCCGCGCGTGCTGCCGGAAGGTCATGGCGTCGAACTCGACAGTGCCGCGTGGCAGCGGCCGGTGATCTTCGACTGGCTGCAGGAAAACGGCAATATTGCCGACCGCGAAATGCACCGCACCTTCAACTGCGGCATCGGCATGACGGTGATGGTCTCGGCCGCTGATGCGGACAAGGCTGTCGAACAGCTGCGCGCCGCCGGCGAAGAAGCGAACATCATCGGTCGCGTCGTCAAGGGCGACGGCGTCACGATCAGCTGATGCAGGGCGAGGTTTCTGCGCAGGACCGCTTGCCGGTGGTCGTGCTGATTTCCGGCAACGGTTCGAATCTCCAGGCACTCATCGACGCCACCACGAGCGGCGCGTTGCCGATCGACATCCGCGCGGTGATCTCCAATCGTCGCAAGGCCTTTGGCCTGGAGCGCGCACAGCGCGCCGGGATCCATACCGAGGTACTGCTGCCGAAGGATTTCGATGCGCGCGAAGATTACGATGCCGCGCTGATGCGGCGCATTGACGCGCATGCACCTGGCCTGCTCGTACTGGCTGGCTTCATGCGCATCCTGTCTGCCGAATTCGTGCAGCATTTTGCCGGCCGAATCCTCAATATCCACCCCTCCCTGCTCCCGAAATACCGCGGGCTGAACCCGCACCGCCAGGTGCTGGAAGCGGGCGATGCCATTCATGGAGCAAGTGTGCATTTTGTCACCGAGGAGCTAGACGGTGGACCGGTCATCGTGCAAGGTGAAGTACCGGTGCACGATGACGACACCGAGGATACGCTCGCGGCCCGCGTCCAGGCTGTCGAGCACGTGATCTACCCGCAGGCAGTGCGCCTGTTCGCCGAAGGCCGAATCCAAATGACACCCGGGGGTGTCGTGCTGGACAAGCAGCCATTGGCGAAACCCCTGCCAGCGGAAAGCGTCGCGCATCGCTGAACCTTCCTCGATGTCTCGCGCAAACTCACGGAGACTGTGCATGCGTTATTTCCTGAGCCTCATCCTCTTGCTGCCCGTTGCCGCCACGGCAGGCGACTCGCCATTTTTCCGCGAGTTCGAGGCCTTCTATGAAATGGAACGTGGCAAGTACGAGGTCGCCGAAGTACGGATGGCGCTGCGCCGAACGCAGGATGGCATCTATCGCTTCACCTCGCATTCCGAAACCGTCGGCATGCTGTCCTGGTTCGTGGACGACGAGATCACGGAAACCAGCATCTTCCGTTACGGCGACGAGGGTTTCCGCCCGGTCTCCTACGAATACCGTCACAAGGGCTCGGACAAGAACCGTGACGAATCCATCACCTACGACTGGACAACGAACACTGCGGAACTTGATTACCGGGGCAACGTCTCGACGGCAGAACTCACGCCTGGCACCGTTGATCGATTCCTTTTGCAGCTGGCAGCTGCAAAAGGCCTGGAAGAAGGCATCATGCAACAGCGCCACCGCGTACTCGATAACGGCAGGGTAAAGTTTTTCGACCTGAAGGGAAGCAAGCCCGAAACGGTCAAGGTGGCGGCGGGCACTTTCAAGACCCGGGTGATCAGTCGCGCAGACGCGGACGACGACAAGCGCATCACCTTCTGGTTTGCGCCGGAACTCGGATACGTTCCGGTTCGCGTCGAGCAGGTCAAGAAGAACGAGGAACCGTTACGCCTGAACCTGAAGCGCATCGAGTTTCCGACCGAGCGCAAATGAAAAACGGCCGCCATTGAGGCGGCCGCTGGCATGACACTCCTGCCGCAGGTATCAGGTCGCCGGTAGCGTCACTCCGCGCTGGCCCTGGTACTTGCCTCCGCGATCCTTGTACGACGTATCGCAAACCTCATCCGATTCGAAGAACAGCATCTGCGCCACACCTTCGTTGGCGTAGATCTTCGCCGGCAACGGCGTGGTGTTCGAGAACTCCAGCGTCACGTGACCTTCCCATTCCGGTTCAAGCGGCGTCACGTTGACGATGATGCCGCAGCGCGCGTAGGTCGACTTGCCCAGGCAGACCGTCAGCACGTTGCGCGGGATTCGGAAGTATTCCACGGTGCGGGCCAGCGCGAAGGAATTGGGCGGGATGATGCAGACGTCGCCCTTGAAGTCGACGAAGGAATTCGCATCGAAATTCTTCGGGTCGACAACGGCCGAATTTATGTTGGTGAAGATCTTGAACTCGTCGGCGCAGCGCACATCGTAGCCATAGCTCGACGTACCGTAGGAAACGATCCTGCCGCCCTCGTTCTCGCGCACCTGGCCCGGCTCGAACGGCTCGATCATGCCGTCACTGTCGGCCATGCGGCGAATCCACTTGTCACTCTTGATGCTCATTCCTGCTTTCCTTCAAATCATTCCTGCATTGAAATTGGCAAAGTACGGAATTCCAGGCTTTCGACCACGTGTCGAGCCGCCTTCGGCCAGTCATCCGGATCGCGCTCGGAATCAACCGCATCGAAACGATGCGAGTACCCGACCATAGCCACGATGGCAGAATTCCCCGGATGCTGACAGGCAATGCCGTAAATCCGGAATTCCATTGGCTCGGTACTACCACTCTGACGCCTTGGCCGGGTATCACGCGAAAACTGCGTATACCGCACACATGCCACGCCGTGCGCCTCGTCGCTGTACGCTGCGTAGCGATTGAGCTGGTCCTTGTACCGCGCATGCTCGCCGGCGGAGTCCTGGCCACCCACCAGGTGGGATTTCAGCTCACCCGGCGAAAGCCCCGGCGGCACTTCGAACACCGTGAGGTGAACGGCGAAACTCTCATCCTTTCCATCCCCGCTGCGCATGGCTGCTTTCTCGTAAGGGTTTTCGGACGGATAGGCATACCAGACTGAATCTTGCGGCAGCGAAACAGTGCTACCGACATTTTCAAGACGCTTGACGGTCGATAAAGAATCAACAGCCTGCCGCTGTCCAGCGGCACAGCCAGCGATACCCGAGAGCATCATTACAAGAACGAGACTTCGTAATACCACCATCCTCAACCCCCTGTTTCGGCATACCTAGTCTTCAATCCTGATGGTCGGGAAGGCATCGCCATCACCACCAGACGATGCCAGTTCGGCGACCATGTTCAGCGCGATTCGCCGGTAGCTCGCTGCAAGCTCCCCATCCGGATCGGCAACCACCGTCGGTTCGCCGCCATCGGCCTGTTCGCGGATGCGGATATCCAGCGGCAGGCTGCCGAGGAAGGGTGCATCATACTGCGCTGCCATCTTCGCGCCACCCTCGGCGCCGAAAATTGCTTCCTCGTGGCCGCAATTCGAGCAGATATGCGTGCCCATGTTCTCGATGATGCCAAGTACATCGACATCCACCTTGCGGAACATCTGCAGGCCCTTGCGCGCATCCAGCAGCGCAATATCCTGCGGCGTTGTGACAATCACCGCGCCCGACAGCGGCACGCGCTGCGACAGCGTCAGCTGTGCATCTCCGGTGCCCGGCGGCATGTCGACGATGAGGTAATCCAGCTCGCCCCAGTCGGTCTCGTTCAGCAGTTGCGACAGCGCCTGCGAGACCATCGGGCCGCGCCATACCATCGGCTGCTCTTCGTCAACCAGGAACCCGATCGACATGGCCTTCACGCCATGATTTTCCTTCGGCTCCATGATCTTGCCATCACGACTGGTCGGGCGGCCTGAAATACCCAGCATCCGCGGCTGCGACGGGCCGTAGATGTCGGCATCGAGTACACCAACGCGCGCACCTTCCTGCGCCAGCGCCAGCGCAAGGTTCACCGCCGTCGTGGACTTGCCGACGCCACCCTTGCCGGAGGCCACGGCGATGATGTTGCGGATTCCCGGCAGCGGCTCGAGGTTGCGCTGCACGGCGCGTGATGCGACGTCACTCCGGATGTCGAGGTCGACCTGCTTCACGCCCAGCTTTTCGGCGAGGTGATCAGCGAGCGCGGTTTCCACCACCTTGAGTGAACGGCGCAGCGGGACACCGAGCAGCAACTCGACCTTGAGGCCGTCGCCCGCCTCTTCCACGGACGCGACGGTCGCCACGCGCGAAAGCGGCAGGCCCAGGCCCGGTACGGACCAGTCTGCGAGGGCCTCTTTCACGTCATCGCGGGTAGCGGCGGTGTTGCTCATGCATCCTCCAGCGGCTTGGCTGTCCCGAAAGCCGCGAATTGTAACACCTGAAGGCACGGTATCGGCGCTCGCGCGGCTCGGACTGGACCCCTTCCCTGTGGCATAATTTCCCCCTTGTCGACCCGGGCCCGGACATAGCCGGGCAGGCCCCGCGGCCTGCCACTCCGGGCGCTCCCGCATGCTGACAGGCTTAAAGGAATCCCATGTCTGACCAGAACGCTGACCAGGCCACCTCCACTCGCAAGATTCTCGTCACTTCCGGCCTGCCCTACGCCAATGGCCCCATCCATCTTGGCCATATGGTCGAAGTGATCCAGACGGACATCTGGGCGCGCTTCCAGAAACAGCGCGGCCACGAGTGCTATTACGTCTGCGCCGAGGACGCCCACGGCACGCCGATCATGATCCGCGCCCGCAAGGAAGGCACCACGCCGGAAGAACTCATCGAGCGCATGAGCGCGCTGCACCAGCATGATTTCCAGGGATTCCTGATCGAGCACGACAACTACCACACCACGCATTCCGACGAGAATCGCGAGCTCGCGACCGGGATCTACACCGCCCTGCGCGACGCCGGCCACATCAGCTCGCGCGTGATCAAGCAGGCGTACGATGAAAAGGAAGGCATGTTCCTGCCGGATCGTTTCATCAAGGGCACCTGCCCGAAGTGCGGCACCGAGGACCAGTACGGCGATTCCTGCGAGGCCTGTGGTTCGACCTACAGCCCGGCGGAACTCAAGAATGCCATCTCGGTGGTTTCCGGCACCACGCCCATCGAACGTGAGTCAGAGCATTTCTTCTTCCAGCTCGGTGATTTCGAGCAGGACCTGAAGGACTGGATGGACCACACCGGGCTGCATCCGGCGGTCCGCGCCAAGCTCGAGGAGTGGTTCGAGGCCGGGCTGCAGGACTGGGACATCTCGCGTGACGCGCCGTATTTCGGTTTCGAGATTCCCGACGCGCCGGGCAAGTACTTCTATGTCTGGCTCGATGCGCCGGTCGGCTACCTCGCGAGTTTCAAGCAGCTGTGCGACAAGCGCGGCATGGATTTTTCGCAGTGGATGAAGCCCGACACCGACACGGAAATGGTTCATTTCATCGGCAAGGACATCAACTATTTCCACTCGCTGTTCTGGCCCGCGATGCTGAAAGGGTCCGGCTACCGCCAGCCTTCCGGCGTGTACGTGCACGGATTCCTCACGGTGAACGGCGCGAAGATGTCGAAGTCGCGCGGCACCTTCGTGCTCGCGAAGACGTACCTCGAGCACCTGGACCCGGAATACCTGCGTTACTACTTCGCCGCCAAGCTCGGCTCGGGCGTGGAAGACATCGACCTGAACATGGATGACTTCATGGCCAGGGTGAATTCCGACCTGGTCGGCAAGGTGGTGAACATCGCCAGCCGTTGCTCGGGCTTCATCAACAAGAAATTCGACGGCAAGCTCGGCGCAGCACTCGCAGAACCCGAGTTGTTCAACGAGCTCGCCACCGGCGCAACGAAAATCGCCGAAGCGTACGAGAAGCGTGAATTCTCCCGCGCGATGCGCGAGATCATGGCGCTGGCCGACAAGGCCAACCAGTACATCGATACGAAGAAGCCATGGGTGATGGCGAAGGACGAAACGAAGCTGCCGGAAGTGCAGGACGTCTGCACCGTCGGCATCAACCTGTTCCGCCAGCTTGTCACCTATCTCAAGCCGGTGTTGCCGGAACTGGCGGCAAAGGCCGAGGACTTCCTGAACATCGATCCGCTCACCTGGGACGATGCACAGCTGCCGCTGCTCGACCACACCATTTCGAAATTCAAGCCGCTGATGACGCGCATCGAGAAGAAGGATATTGACGCCATGCTGGAATCCACCAAGGATGACCTCGCCAAGGAAAACGAAACCGCGAAGCAGAGCGTTTCAACGAAAGACCAGACCAAGGCAACGAAATCCAACGGCGATGTGGCACCGATTGCCGACACCATCACCATCGATGATTTCGCGAAGATCGACCTGCGCGTTGCGAAAATCGTCAAGGCAGAGCATGTCGAAGGCGCAGACAAGCTCCTGCAACTGACCCTCGACATCGGTGCGGGCGAACGCAACGTGTTTGCCGGTATCAAGTCGGCCTATGCACCGGAAGACATCGAGGGCAAGCTGACCGTGATGGTCGCCAATCTCGCGCCGCGCAAGATGCGTTTCGGTATTTCAGAGGGCATGGTGCTGGCGGCCGGCCCCGGCGGCAAGGACCTGTTCATTCTCGAACCGCACTCGGGTGCGCAACCTGGCATGCGGGTCAAGTAAGCAACACCGGGAGGTGTGAACGGTGGAAGGCCTGCAGGAACTCGCACTGATTCTCATCGGCGCCGTGCTGGTGAACAATTTCGTGCTGGTAAAATTCCTCGGCCTCTGCCCGTTCATGGGGGTATCGCGCCAGCTGGAAACCGCAACCGGCATGGCACTTGCCACCACATTCGTGCTGACGCTCTCGTCCATCGCCAGTTACCTGGTGCACAGCTACCTGCTTGAACCCTTCGGGCTCGGTTACCTGCGCACCATTGCCTTCATCCTCGTGATTGCAGCGGTGGTGCAGTTCACCGAGATGGTGGTGAAGAAGTCCTCGCCGCTGCTGTATCGCGTGCTCGGTATTTTCCTGCCATTGATCACCACAAACTGCGCCGTGCTCGGTGTCGCGCTGTTGAACGTGCAGGAATCACACAGCCTCGTCGGCTCGGCCGTGTACGGCTTCGGTGCGGCTGCCGGTTTCTCGCTGGTGATGGTGCTGTTTGCCGCCTTGCGTGAACGCCTCGCCGTTGCCGATGTACCGGCGTCATTCCAGGGCGCAGCCATAGCAATGATTACGGCCGGATTGATGTCGCTCGCGTTCATGGGATTCGCGGGGCTGGTGAAATAGATGCTGACGGCTATCGCAGTCATCGCAGGTCTCGCTGCCGCCTTCGGCGTCGTGCTCGGCTTCGCCGCGGTCCGTTTTCGCGTGGAAGAAGACCCGGTGGTCGACCAGATCGACGCCATCCTGCCGCAGACACAGTGCGCGCAATGCGGTTACCCGGGTTGCCGCCCTTACGCCGAAGCCATCGCCAATGGCGAAGCCGACATCAACCAGTGCCCGCCCGGAGGTGAAGCCGGTATTCGTGCACTGGCGGAACTGCTGGACCGCGAACCGAAACCGCTTTCCGAAGAACACGGTGTCGAGAAGCCGAAGATGCTCGCCATCATCGACGAGGAAACCTGCATCGGCTGCACCTTGTGCATCCAGGCCTGCCCCGTCGATGCCATTGTCGGCGCGGCGAAGCAGATGCATACCGTGATCGATGATGAATGCACCGGCTGCGAACTCTGTGTCGCCCCCTGCCCCGTCGATTGCATCGACATGGTGCCGGTAAAGACAACCTTGCAGAACTGGAAGTGGCCGGAGCCGGAAAAATTCTACGCCCCTGGCTCGCCGCTGGCGGAAGAGGAACGCGACCCGGAGCACGACACACGCGTGAACCCGACACGGGAGGCCGGTCATGGCTGAAATGCGCAGCCGCGATGGCGTCCAGCTGCACCGTTTCCCGGGTGGCCTGCTGCTCGATGATCACAAGGCAATGGCCACGCAGCGGCCGGTCGAAAAGGCGCCGTTGCCGAAAGAACTGGTCATTCCCCTGCAACAGCATATCGGCGAACCGGCCATGCCCATCGTGGAGGTCGGCGAGCATGTACTCGGCGGCCAGCCGATTGCCGAAGCACAGGGACACATCAGTGCACTTGTCCATGCCACCTCATCCGGGACGGTCAAGGAAATCACCGAACGACTGATTCCGCATCCGTCCGGACTCACCGCGCCCTGCGTCGTGATCGAGACCGACGGCAAGGATGAATTCGTTTCGCCAGAACCACTTGATGGCTGGCAGCAGGCAGAACCGGCAGCGATACACCAGCACGTACGCAACGCAGGCATCGTCGGCCTCGGTGGTGCCGCCTTCCCGACTGACATCAAGTTGACGGCCGATGAGTTCCTCCAGATTGATCGGCTCATCCTGAACGGCGCCGAGTGCGAACCCTATATCTGCTGTGATGACATGCTGATGCGCGAGCGCGCCGAAGAGGTGATTTCCGGTGCACTGGTCATGTTGCGTGCGCTGGCGACCGAACGCTGCCAGCTCGCGATCGAGGACAACAAGCCGGAAGCCGAACAGGCATTGCGCGACGCCATCAAGCAAGCCGACGCTGCCGATCACATCGAGCTGGTCATCGTTCCTTCGGTATACCCGGAAGGTGGCGAGAAGCAGTTGATCCAGGTGCTCACCGGCAAGGAAGTGCCGAGTGACGGCCTGCCGATTGATATCGGCATTGTCTGTCACAACGTCGGTACTGCTGCTGCGGTCCATCGCGCTGTCGTTAACGGCACACCGCTGGTATCGCGATTCGTTGCTGTCACCGGCGGCGGCGTCAGGGAACCGCGCGTGCTGGACTCGCGCATAGGCACGCCGTTCGCGACGTTGATCGAATCCGCAGGCGGTGCACTCGATTCCGCCGTCCGCCTGCTGATGGGCGGCCCGATGATGGGATTTGCCATACGCGATGACAGCGTGCCGGTCATCAAGGCGACCAACTGCATCCTGCTGGCCACCGACGACGAAATTCGCCCCGCCAAGGAACCGATGCCGTGCATTCGCTGCGGCGAATGTGCGCAGGTCTGCCCTGCCTCGTTGCTGCCACAACAGCTTTACTGGCATACGCGCGCACGCGAAATGGACAAGGTCGAGGATTACGACATCTTCGATTGCATCGAATGCGGCTGCTGCGATGTGGTCTGCCCGAGCCATATTCCGCTCGCGAGCCATTTCCGTTTCGCCAAGACGGAAATCTGGGGCAAGGAAGCAGAACGCGCCCGCGCGGATATCGCACGCCAGCGCTACGAAGCGCGCCAGGAACGCATCGAGAAGGAAAAACGCGAACAGGAAGAACGTCGCCAGCGCAAGAAGAAGATGCTCGACAATCTCGACAGGGAGAAGAGCAAGAAGGACGAGATCAAGGCAGCAATGGAACGCGCGAAACAGAAGAAGCGCGAAAAGCAGGAGGGCAAGGACTGATGCATTACGGTGTCTCCCCTGCCCCGCACCTGAAACCGCAGACCTCCGTCACGAAAGTGATGTTGCAGGTACTGATTGCGCTGGTGCCCGCCACCCTTGCCAGCGTGTGGTATTTCGGCTGGGGCATCATGGTGCAGATGCTCATCGCGACGGTGTTCGCGGTAACCGCGGAAACCCTGATGCTGATTGCACGCGACCGTCCGCTGAAGCCGTTCATCTACGACTTCAGCGCCGTGGTCACCGCGGTACTGCTGGCCTTCGCCGTACCACCGACCGCGCCATGGTGGCTGGTTGCCATTGGTGTCGTGTTCGCGATTATCTTCGCAAAACACCTGTATGGCGGTCTCGGCTACAACCCTTTCAATCCTGCGATGGCAGGCTACGTGGTGTTGCTGATTTCCTTCCCGCAGGAAATGACGGTCTGGCTCGCACCCGAGCAGCTTGTCTTCGATGAACAGCGCCTGTCGCTATACGAAACACTGGTGACGATTTTTGCCGGCAGCTTTCCGGCAGGGGTGAACGTGGATGCGGTCACTGCCGCAACACCACTCGATGCAATGCGCACCGGCCTTGCGAACAACCAGACCGTGCAGGAAATCCGCAGCAACCCGTTGTTCGGTGATTTCGGCGGCCTGGGCTGGGAATGGATCGGCAATTACATCGCGATCGGTGGACTGTGGCTGATGTATCGCCGCGTGATCCGCTGGCAGATTCCCTTCGGAGTGATCATGGGTGTCGGCGTACCGGCCGTGGCTTTCTATTTCCTTGATCCGGGCACGCACGCAGGCGCGCCGTTCCATATCTTCAGCGGTGCGACATTGCTGTGCGCCTTCTTCATCGCCACCGACCCGGTGTCGGCAGCGACCACTGAAAAAGGCCGGCTCATATACGGTTTCTGTATCGGCCTGCTGATCTACATCATTCGCAGCTGGGGTGGCTACCCGGATGCTGTCGCCTTTGCCGTGCTGTTGATGAACATGGCAGTGCCACTGATCGATCACTACACGCGACCGAGGACCTACGGCCATGCGCGCTGACCGGGTCGAACTGCTGAAGAACATGGCACGCGCCGCGGCGATCGCAGCCGGATTCGCGATCGCCGGCACCACGATGGTCGCATTGACCTGGGAAGAAACCCAGGACGATATCGCCGAGGCGGAGCGTCGCGTACTGCTCAATACATTGAACCAGCTCGTTCCCGCTGATCGTTACAGCAATGACCTTTTCAGTGACACGACCACGGTACGGGACGAAGACATGCTCGGTACCGAGGAACCGGTAACGGTTTATCGGGCGCGCGATGATGGCAAACCGGTTGCAGCACTACTGACTCCCGTTGCGCCGAATGGCTACAGCGGTGATATCGACCTGCTGGTCGCCATCAATTATGACGGGTCGCTGGCGGGCGTGCGCGTGCTCGGCCACAAGGAAACTCCAGGGCTTGGCGACCTCGTCGAGCGATCGAAATCCGACTGGCTGGCGCAATTCGATAATGCATCGCTGGCACATCCTCCCTTGCCGGAATGGAAGGTGAAGCGCGATGGTGGTGCCTTCGACCAGCTTACCGGTGCAACGATCACGCCCCGCGCGATTGTCGATGCGGTCCGGAAGACGCTGTTGTTCTATAACGGCAATCGCGAGAGGATCTTCTCGCAGGATCATGCCGAAGCGGAGCCGACGACCACGGAGGCCAATGAATGAGTGCAACACCGCGTGAAATCATTGCCGACGGTTTCTGGCACAACAACCCGGGCATCGTACAACTGCTCGGGCTGTGCCCGCTGCTTGCCGTGTCCGGCACGCTGGTCAATGGCCTGGGCCTCGGCATCGCCACCACGCTGGTGCTGCTTGGTTCGAATGTCGCCGTTTCGGCAATTCGCGACATCGTGCGCCCTGAAGTGCGCATCCCGGTATTCGTGCTGATCATCGCTTCGCTGGTCACAACTGTAGAGCTGGTAATGAATGCCTTCTTCCATGACCTGTACCGCGTACTCGGCATCTTCATTCCGCTGATCGTCACCAACTGCGCCATCATCGGTCGCGCCGAAGCATTTGCGTCGCGAAACAACATTGCACGCTCGGCACTGGACGGCATCGCAATGGGTCTCGGTTTCACGGCAGTGCTCATCATCCTCGGCGGCATGCGCGAGATCATCGGCAAGGGCACACTCTTCGACGGCGCGGAAATGCTGTTCGGAGATGTTGCGCGTGACTGGAGCATCCCCGTGCTGGGTAGCGACTATCCCGGCTTCCTGCTTGCGGTATTGCCGCCGGGTGCCTTCCTTGGCCTCGGCCTTCTGATTGCATTGAAGAACGATATCGACCGTCGCATCGCCGAGCGCGCAACTGCGCGCAAGCGCGCGGAGCGGGAATCGGCCGAACCGACCATCGCCTGACAAGACAGCACTCGCCGACATGAACAAGGATAAACGCGTCGAAATATTCCGTCGCCTGCGCGATGCAAACCCGGAACCCACCACCGAACTGGAATACGACTCGCCCTTCGAGCTGCTGGTCGCCGTAACGCTGTCTGCCCAGGCCACCGATGTGGGCGTGAACAAGGCAACGAAAAAGCTCTTTCCCGTCGCGAATACTCCACAAGCCATTCACGACCTGGGTGTCGATGGCCTGAAGAAGTACATCAAGACCATTGGCCTCTATAACTCCAAGGCGGAAAACATCATCAAGGCCTGCCGCATCCTGCTCGACAAGCATGACGGCAAGGTGCCGGAGGATCGTGAATCGCTGGAAGAACTACCGGGTGTCGGACGCAAGACGGCGAACGTGATCCTGAATACCGCCTTTGGACACCCCACCATTGCCGTGGACACTCACATCTTCCGCGTCTCGAATCGCACGAAGATCGCCCCAGGCAAGAATGTGGTCGAGGTCGAAAAGCGGCTTGAACGCGTGGTGCCGGAAGAATTCAAGAAGGACGCACACCACTGGCTGATCCTGCACGGTCGCTACGTGTGCAAGGCGCGCAAGCCGGAATGCTGGCGTTGCCCGATTGCCGACCTTTGCGAATTCCCGAAGTCAAAACGACCGGAAGCACCCGACTCTCGCTGAAGTACTACTGCGCCTCGCGACGCAGGTGGAATTCATGCTCGTCTTCGCCAACCTGCTCGAAGCCGTTGCGCAGGTAGAGCCGCAATGCGGGGTTTCGTTTCAGCACGGTCAGTGTCAGTGGTCGGCCTTCGGCTTCAGCCTGCGCGATGAGGTGATCAACCACCTGCCCACCGATTCCACGTCCCTGCCATTCCGGTAGAACCTGTAGCTGCTGCACGTGAAGCGCGTCGTCCTTCTGCAGCGCCTTCACCATGCCAACGGCTTCATCGCCCACCATGATCACTCGCGCATGTTCGAACTCCAGCAACACGCGTTCACGATGCCGCTCGCGCGAAAAAAAGACGCCCATCTCGCGGAGATGGACGTCCATGGTAGCCAGCCGCAATTCCAGCAGGAAATCGATATCGCCATGGGTGGCCGGCCTGAGCAGGAAGGTCATTGCTTGCCATATCCACCAAAGCTGCCATTCGGGCCCGGGAACACGACCGGGCTTTCATGGCCGTCTTCGGAAACGGCAGCGACGCCGAAGAAGTAATTGTCGATGACAACGTTCTCGAGCGTGTGCTCGGTCACATCACCCACATAAACACTCTTCGTCCACTGCGGCTCGGTTGTCAGGCGCCAGTAGACCTTGTATCCGGCGAGGTTGGGTGCCATCTCGTCGCTCGGGCGTTCCCATCGCAGGGTGGTATCCGGCTGCACGGCACCTTCGATCTCGACATTCGCCGGCGGCGGCGGTGCCCATGCCATGCCTGCAAGGCTGACGGCATTCAACGCAGTGAGTTTTGCGGCATACGGGAAGTTCACGCCGTCGATGGTGTCACCGTATTCAATGCCATCTTCGGTCCGAAGGTCCTGGTGCTGGCGATCGTAATGCTCGTTGGTTTCCATGATGCGTACGCCGGGGAAGCCTTCCGCATTGAAGGGCCGGTGATGGCCACCGCGACCGAAACGGTCCAGGCGATAGATCATCATGGTATCGAGGTTACGAATGTACTGGTCCGCCATGCGATCGACATAGCGTGCAACATTGCGCGACGGCGAATCGACTTCGCCACCGGTGAAGCGACGGATACGTGCTTCCTCGTCGGTTTCCACCACGCGCGTGCCTTCCGAAAATATGCGCGCGGTCGTGTTGTCGGTAATGCCGTTGATGCCGCTGATATTGCCGATCATGTCGTTGTTCAGCACGGCCTCGACGCGCCAGCCTTCCTTCTTCGCCTTTGCAGCAAGAATCTTGCCGCCGAACAGTCCCTGCTCTTCGCCAGCGAGCGCCGCGTAGACAATGCTCGCGTTGAATTCGTATTTCGACAGCATGCGCGCTGCCTCGATGGCACCGGCAACACCGGAAGCATTGTCGTTCGCGCCAGGCGAATCACTGGTGTAATTCATCGGGTCGGAAACACGCGAATCGATGTCACCGCTCATCATCACGTAGCGGTTCGGGTCCGTCTTGCCACGCTGGATGGCAATGACACTCACTACTTCGACCGGATCCGGAATCCGCGTCTCGCCGGAGACGGTATCGGAAACATACATCACTTCCAGGCAACCACCACACCCGGCCGATATCCGCTGGAATTCCTCGTAGATCCAGCGACGTGCCGCACCGATGCCGCGGGTATCGCTTTCGGTTTCGGACAAGGTATGCCGCGTACCAAAGCTCACCAGCTTGCGGATGTCTTTCTCGATACGCTCGGCTGATGCAGAGTCGGCGATCTCATACAGCACCGGCTGCTCACCTGGTGGTGCCGACTCCGGCATGGTGTTCGCACAGGCAGCGAACGGCAGGCTGATCAGGGAAAGGAGTGAAACGCGCAGGGGAAGACGCATGAAAACCTCCGGCTGGATTGACAGGGGTTTTCGAGAGTAGAAGGCACGCCGGATTGAATCAAGCGTCGAAATACGGCGACGGCCTGGATTGACCGCCACCGTACTGCGTGGAACTGCCTTACTGCTGCGAGAATGCCTCTACAACAGCGTCTGCAAAGAGCGGAATCTCGTCGTAGGTATTGGCCAGGTCGCGCAGGCGCTCGACGGCCTGCTGGCGATTTTCCTGCTCGACTTCCAGCATACCGAGCAGCGATTCCAGGTGGGAACCCTCTCCGTTCTCGATATCCTTCAGGAGCGCGACATAACCCGTAACGATGAATTCGCGAACGCGTTCCGTCTTCGGACGCGAGGTCACACCGTTCAGGCCGTTGGAGGAAATCGGCTCCAGCGCCACCATGTATTTCTTCTGCGCGTACTGATGCATTGCACCCGACGAAATATCGGTCGAGCTGCCGATCAGGCCACCAATGATGACGTTACCGAAGAACCAGCCGTTGACCGTCTTCTCGAGACGCGTCTCGTAAGGCTTGTAGCCTTCCTTCTCGAAGCGAAGCACTTCGTTGCCGCTGCGATCCACCTCGATGGTCGTCGGCGTAGTGCCGACCGCGGTGCCGTCGATGTAGACGGTTGCGCCCTCCGGCGAGGAATTGAACGTAATGGATTCACTGCTGCCACTGACGATTGTCGCGCAGCCGGCAACGCCCAGCACCAGTGCGAGGCCCCCGAAAAATGCGATAGCAAAGCGATTCATGTGATCTCCTGATGATCTGATAATTCTTGAATTACCAGCCAGCGGAGTCATTCTCATCCCCTGCCCTCCATTGGCTGGTTCCCCTTCCTTGCGGGGAACAGGAACTTTACACAAGCCTGATGTCTTATATGGACCTATTCCGAAAGACTGACCAAAACTTCACCAATCTGGAATTGTTCTGGCTGTTTTTTAACCAATGATGCCCAGGGCTACCAAGCGGAGAGCCAGGGCGGGTTCATTGCCGCTATACGCTCGTACTGCGGACAATCCGGATCGTGAGCGCCTGGCAGGTAGCCCACACCCATCAGGAATTCATTGGTGATCTCGCCACCGGTAAAGCGGAATGTCTTCCTGAACAGTTTCACCCAGCCGGCCTTCTCGCGCGGGTGATGCGCATCCAGCCAGCCTGCAAACGAACCATGCCATGCCCGCATACCGAGAATCACGTTGGCATTGTGGACCGCGGCTTCGACCTTGAGGCGATTACGGATAATGCCGGCATCGTCGAGCAGTCGCACGCGGTCGCTGGCATCGAAGTTCGCCACGCGCTCGACGTTGAAACCGGCATACGCGCGGCGAAAATTCTCGCGCTTTTTCAGCACCGTCAGCCATGAAAGACCCGCCTGGTTGATCTCCAGCAGCAGTCGCTCGAAGAGTTCATCATCGCTGCGCACAGGAACCCCGTGATCCTTGTCATGGAAATCGCGGTGTTCCGGGTGTTCGCGGGCAATGGCGCAATAACTGGTCACGATGACCTCCATTCGGGTTAATCACTCGATTTGCCAGGCCCAGGGAACCGTGCAATCCCCACACGGTCACACTAAGCTCAAGCGACGTGTTTACCATAACAAGGAGAATTGCATGTACCGTCTTGCTGCCGCGCTGCTGTCCAGCGTATTGCTCTCCGCCAGTTTTGCAGCCAGTGCCGCGCCTCCGCGCGACCAGGCGCCTTTCGACCCCGCGCCGATGTCTGGCCTGGATTACGACAAGGCCTTCTTCCCGGGTGCGGATTACGATCCCGCAATTCCGGATGGCGAAAAACTGCTCGGTTTCGAACTGGGCGAGCGCACCGCCTCCCCGGCCGAAATCGTCAAGGCCTATGAAACCTGGGCCGAGGCCAGCCCACGCGCGACCCTCGTGGAATACGCGCGCAGCTTTGAAGGGCGCCCGCTTGTTTACATGGTAATCACGTCGCCGGAAAACCAGCAGCGCCTTGATGAGATCAAGGCCGGGCTGGCGAAGATCGCCGATCCGCGCAAGGCCGATCGCGCTGAACGGGAACGGCTGGTCGAATCCCTGCCCGGCGTTGCGTGGCTGGCTTACAGCATTCACGGCAACGAGACGTCCGGCTCGGATGCCGCGCTGGTCACCGCGCACCACCTTGTTGCCGATCGCAGTGAAGAGACCACGAAACTGCTGGATGAGCTGGTGGTGATTCTCGACCCGAGCATGAACCCGGATGGCCGTGCGCGGTTCTACCAGCAGATGTCGGAATATCGCGGCATGAACCCGAACGTGGACGACCAGTCACTGGTGCATTCCGGCTACTGGCCTTCCGGTCGCATGAGCCACTACATGTTCGACCTGAACCGTGACTGGATTTTCGGGACGCACCCGGAAACCCGCGGCCGTATCAAGGCCGTCAGCGAATGGCATCCGCAGCTGTTCGTCGATGCGCACGAGATGGGTGCACAGGACACCTATCTCTTCTCGCCCGCACGTGAGCCGCATAACCCCCACTTCATGCCGAACCGCGACAAGTGGGCGACCGTGTTTGCCAAGGACCAGGCGGCTGCCTTCGATGAATACAACTGGCCGTATTACCACGGCGAGTGGAACGAAGGCTGGTTCCCTGGCTATTCGGATGCGTGGGCCAGTTTCCGTGGCGCACAGGGCATTCTCTACGAACAGGCACGCATGGCCGACGACGGCGTGCGCCAGGCCAATGGCGAGATCGTGAGCTACCAGGAGTCGGTCCACCACCAGGCATTGAGCAGCCTCGCCAACCTGGAGACGCTGCGCGAGAACCGCCGCGACATGTTGCGCGAATTCCACGCCGACCGTGTGAAGCTGCTGTCTAACGCCAGCCCGTACGGCAATCGCGTTTTCGCAATCACACCGACGGAGAACCGTGGCCGCATTGCGGATTTCATGGACCTGATGGAACTGCAGGGCTTCGAGGTATATCGCACGAAGGCCGCTACCACGCAGACCGCCACCGACCAGTTCGGTGAGACACGTCGCGTTACCCTGCCGGCCGGCACGCTGTTGATCCCGAATCGCCAGCCGGAAGCGCGACTCGTTGCGGCGATGCTGGAATTCGACCCGACCATCCCGGAAAGTGCTTTGCAGGCTGAACGCAAGGCGCTGGTGAAGGACGGCAGCAGCACCATCTACGACACGACGGCCTGGAACATCACCATGATGTTCGGCCTTGAAGCCTACGAAGTCGACATGAGCCTGCCAGGCAATGCCGAGCAGGTTGAAGGCTTTTCACTGTCGGGTGATGTCGAGGATGGCGAGGACATTGCAGCGTGGGTCATCAACGGCATGGATGACCGTGCCGTTGCCGCAGCCGGTCGCCTGATGGAACGCGGCGTGAAGGTCCGCATTACCGACAAGACGACCACGCTCTCGGATATCGAGATGCCGCGCGGCACGCTGGTGATCAATCCTTACGACAATCGCGGTAGCGATGACACCGCCGCGCACATTGCCGCGGTTGCCGAAGAATTTGCCGTTGATGTCGACGTGATTTCCACCGGCCTCGGCAAGGAAGACCTGCCGGACCTGGGCGGTGGCCATTTCCGCCTGCTCGAGCGACCGCGTGTTGCCTTGCTGGCGCGTAGTTCGATCAGCCCGTACGACTTCGGCTCGACCTGGTACACGCTGGATACGCGTCTCGGCCTGCGGAATTCGCACATCAACAACGAGTACTTCACGTACATGGACCTGCGCCGCTACAACGTGCTGGTCCTGCCGGATCGCTGGGGCGGTTCCTACGACAAGCCGCAGCTTGAAGCGATCAAGCAGTGGGTGGAGAACGGTGGAACCCTCATTGCGATCGGCGGCTCCGCCCGCGCCATCGCCAGCGAAGATGCCGGTATTTCTCAGGTGCGGCAGATCGCCGATACCTTCGAGAACCTCGACCCTTATCGCACCGCACTGCTGCGCGACTGGATGTCCGACGAAGGCATGATGCCCGGCATGAACGAGATCTGGGCGCACTCGGCACCTGAAGCCGTCGATCCGCCTTGGGTTGCACACGCGGCAGGCGCCCTGCCATCGCCGGCAGAAATGAAGCGTCGTGACGAATGGCAGGGAATCTTCATGCCACAGGGCGCATTGATGGCAGCCACCGTCGATGATGAACACTGGCTCACTTTCGGTAACGAAGGCAGCCTGCCAGTGCTATACGGCAACGCGCCGGTGCTGATGGCACCGAGCGGTGTCGATGTTCCGCTGCGCATGGGCAAGCTTGCTTCGGGAGATGGCCGCAGTGCCATGCAGATGCTCGCGAGTGCCGAGGAAAAGGCGTCGAACATTGGCTGGGCGCCACTGCCGGCCGGTCACGAGCTGAACCTGCGCATGAGTGGCCTTGTCTGGCCGGAAGCGGCACAACGCATCGCCAACTCCGCGTATGTCACGCGTGAGCGTGTCGGCAAGGGCCAGGTGATCCTGTTCGCCGATACACCCACGATGCGCGGTGCCACGCTCGGCACCAGCCGTATCCTTGAAAACGCCATCGTTTACGGCCCGGGGCTCGGCACCCAGCCACTGATCCTGCCGTAAGGGCCATCGGCGCAATGAAAAGGGGCGGCAATTGCCGCCCCTTTTTTATCGCCTGGCGCTTGCCTACCTCTCTTCCTCGTTTCGTCGTGACTCGCGACGATCTTCCTCGCGACGTGCTTCCTGGCGTTCGCGTTTTTCCTCACGCTCGTCTTCGCGAGCCCGCGCCATTTCGGCATCGACATTCAGCAGCGCCCGGTCCTTGGGCCGCAGCATCGCAACACGCACTTCATCGACGACACAGAGACGAGGCTGCACATCGAGATCAAGCATCTCCTGGACCTTGCGTTCCTCTTCATCAAGGTCGAGCAGTTCACGGTACAGGCGACGTCGTACCCAGGCCGGCATGTCGCGGGTTTCATGGTGATACCGCGCGTGATCGAACAGTCCTCGCAACAGGCGCTTCATGCCAGGCCTCCCTGGAACGGCAACAGCACCAGCGCAATCATGATCAATGCAAGACCGAGAATGATCAGGTGCAGGCCACGCGTACGGTCACGAGCTGCCTGCTCGTTCGAGGCGAAATAACGCCGGTAGATGATGTCGTAGGAACCGCACAGCGCATCCTGCAACTGCTGGGTGACACGTTCCTCGGAGTCATCCTGTTTGCGCGCCTGCTGCTCGATATTCACCAGCTCCTGCAAGTCGGGAGGGTCTATGTAGATCACGTTCTTTTCCATGCGCACGATGAACAACGCGCCCGCCAGCAGGGCGAGCACGGCGGCGCCGGCCAGCAGCATGACCGTACCGGTAACCGGTTCCTGCCACAGCGTGACATCGACGCGCCCGGTGACCATCGACAGCGTATAGGCGGCAAACGCCAGGCCGGCCACCGGCGTGGCAACACTGTTGCGGATTTCCTCACGGCGATCGCGCTGCGACTGGTAGCGCTCGCGCATTGCCTCGAAGCGCAGCTCGGAAGGCGTCATTTGAATCCTCTGTGAAGGCCCATTCTTGTTGTAACGCAGTGAAAAGCCCGTCTTCAAACGGAAAACCGTGAAATATTCGGCGGCATGCCGGGTCTGAATCCCTGAAGGTGAGGCCTTATACTGTCGGTCCATCCACGAGGCAGCCGATTTCATGCTTTTCAGTGACAACCGACAGGACCTGCGCCGCATGTTCATCGAGGTGTGGCAGAAGGTCGAGCAGCGCAAGCCGCTGACCCAGCTCGAAGATCTCATCGCGGGCGTGATCCAGGAGCATCCCGAGTACCATGCGACGCTATCGGAGGGCGAAGCGGTGCTGGATCGCGACTGGACGCCGGAGCACGGCGAGACCAACCCGTTCCTGCACATGAGCATGCATATCGCCATTCGCGAGCAGCTCAGTATCGACCGGCCACCCGGCGTGCGCGCCGCTCACCAGGCGCTGGGCGAGAAACTCGGCGATGCGCATGCTGCAGAGCACCTGATGCAGGAAGCGCTTGCCGAGACGCTCTGGGAAGCCCAGCGCAGCGGCATTCCGCCGGATGAACAGCGCTACCTGCAGCGCGTGAGAGAGATGGCGCAGAAATAGCGTATGCCATCGGCCATACTGGAAGCATTACTACGCGGAGGAGCCATGCAGCAGCAGAAACGTTACCCGGTGGAAGGCGCAGGCCTGGGGCTGCGGCGCGGCAAGCTGATGCGCGAGCTTGAGGAAAACCCGCCTGCACAGGTGGATTTTCTCGAAGTCGCCCCCGAAAACTGGATGCGCATGGGTGGCAAGCTCGGCAAGCGATTCCGCGCCTTCACCGAGAAATATCCGTTCGTCTGCCATGGCCTGTCGCTTTCGATCGGCAGCCCGGCACCGCTGGACGAGGACTACGTGCGCGAAGTGGGCAATTTTCTCGACACCCACGGAATCCGCTATTACACCGAACATCTCTCGTACTGCTCGGACGACGGCCACCTCTACGACCTGATGCCGATACCGTTCACCGAAGCAGCGGCAGACTATGTCGCCGAACGCATTGCTCGCGTACAGGACATCCTCGGTCGGCGCATCGGCATGGAAAACGTTTCCTATTACGCCGCGCCCGGCCAGGAAATGACGGAAATCGACTTCATCAACCACGTGCTCGAAAAGGCCGACTGCGACCTACTGCTCGACGTGAACAACATCGTCGTCAACAGCATCAACCATCGCTACGACACCGAAGCCTTCCTGAAGGCACTGCCCGCCGAGCGTGTCGTCTATTTCCACGTTGCCGGCCATTACGTGGAAGCCGAAGACCTGCGCGTCGATACGCATGGCAGCGACGTCGCCGACCCTGTGTGGTCACTGCTTGATACCGCTTACGCCCACTTCGGGCCGGTTCCCACCCTGCTCGAACGCGATTTCAATATCCCGCCGCTGGCGGAATTGCTTGGTGAAGTGGATCGCATCCATTCCCTGCAGGCGCGGCATGAGTCAGCGGAGGTTGCCGCCAATGGCTAAGCACGACCAGGCCATGCAGGATTTCCGCCGCCAGCAATACACCTTTGCGGCTCACCTGCGGAACCCGGACACGAATCCGGCACCTGAAGGCATCGAAGAGCGTCGCCTGCAGATCTACCGAGACCTGTTCTTCAATAACGTGAAGAACCTGCTGGCCAGCACCTTTCCCGTTCTCTCCGAAATTCTCGGTGAGGAGCGATGGGCAATTTTGACCCGCGAGTTCTATCACCATCACATTTCGCATACGCCGCTGTTCATGGAAATCCCGCAGGAATTCCTGCACTGGATGAACGAGGAAATGCGCGAACCGGAACGCTGGCCGGCCTTCATGCCCGAGCTCGCACATTATGAATGGGTTGAGCTGGCATTAATGACGGACACCACCGACATTGATGCGGTCGATCATGACCCTGAGGGAAATATTCTTGACGGCATACCGGTCATCTCCCCTGTAGCGTGGCCCCTGGCCTACAGCTACCCGGTACACCGCATAAGCCGCGACTTCCAGCCGGAAGCTCCCGGCGAACAACCGACATTCATCGTCGTCTATCGCAAGCGCGATGACGAAGTCGGTTTCACGGAAATCAATGCGGTGACTGCACGGCTACTTGAGCTGATGCAGGACAACGAAACGGCAACCGGAACCGAACTGCTTCGACAGGTGGCGAGCGAACTCGGCCACACTGATCCTGAAGTCGTGATTCGTGGCGGTGCCGACATTATCCGTGGGCTTGCGCAACAGGACATCCTGCTCGGCGTCAAGCCCCGGTAACAGGCAGGCTCTAAATACATCCAGCCTAACGGGGAGATTCACATGATCGGCATTCTCAATCGTGCGCAGGACTGGCTTGATACAACCGGCAAGGCCGATTTCCTTGGCCCGCTTGCGCTCCGCCTCTACCTAGTACCCGTATTCTGGGTGGCCGGCATGAACAAGGTTACCGGCTTCGACAATGTCGTTACCTGGTTTGGCAATGCCGAATGGGGCCTGGGCCTGCCCTTCCCGACCGTCATGGTGGCACTGGCCATCTTTGCCGAAGTCGGTGGTGCGATCGCGCTGCTGCTTGGTTTCGCTACCCGCTGGATGACGATTCCCTTGATGATCACCATGCTGGTCGCGATATTCCAGGTGCACTGGAAGAACGGCTGGCAGGCGATTGCCGATCCGCAGAGCGCGTTTCCGCCTGAAGACATCGAAGGCACGATGGAGCGGCTTTCCGCAGCGAAGGAGATCCTTCGTGAGCACGGCAATTACAGTTGGCTCACCGAAAACGGCAATTTCGTGATTTCGAATAACGGGATCGAATTCGGCGTGACCT
This sequence comes from Gammaproteobacteria bacterium, assembly GCA_033720815.1. Lineage (GTDB taxonomy): Bacteria > Pseudomonadota > Gammaproteobacteria > Natronospirales > JAJUFS01 > JAWWBS01. The sequence continues at coordinate 30,354 of JAWWBT010000002.1, forward strand.
ACTTCGTAATGCTGCTCGCCCTGTTCTTCATCGGCGGTGGCCGTTACGTCAGTGCGGATTACTGGATAGCGAAGAAATTCCGCCGCTGACCGGAAATCATGAATACAGGAAAGCCCCGCGTTGCGGGGCTTTTTCGTGCCGGAGATTCAGGTTTCCAGCTGGCGCTCTTCCATCAAAGCAAATGCATTGCCTTCCGTATCGCGATAGAACGCCAGCCACAATGCAGTATTTCCCTGGCGATGAACCTCCTGCGGCGCCTCGAGCACCGTGACCTCCTTTGCTTCGAACACCGCATGCGCCGAGTCGATATCGCCGACACGATAATAGAGAATCGAACTGCCGTGTTCCGCCTCGCCGCCCTTCGGACCAATGGCAAGACGAGCCCCGCCAAGATCGAAGAAGCTCATGCCTCCACCTTCGAAGAGATGCGCCAGGCCGACGACATCGCGATAGAACATCGTCGCGCGAGAAACATCATCAGCAGTTAGTGACACCTGCCCAAGCCCCTGCACATCGACACCCATTATCTTCTCCTGGCGGAAATTCAGCATTAATTGTAGGCAATAAAAAAGCCCGCCGAGTGGCGGGCCTGTCATTCACTTATTCTTGCCGGGAATCATCTTGAAATCATCCGAGTGATCCAGCGCTTCGAAGGTATCGACCAGCTCCTGTGGCGGCGGCGTGATCTTGCGCGCTCGCGTGTCCAGCCACGCGCCGTCCATGTCGAGAATTGCGCACAACTCATCGCCACGATAGATTTCGTGGCGCATGCTCCACTTGCGGTGATCTTCCGACACGCCAGTAAGCAGCACGTTGATAGTGACCTCGTCGCTCATCTTCAATTCACGCAGGAACTTGCATTCTTCGCGGAACAGCACCGGGCCGACACCATTCTTCATCATCCACTCGATGCCGAAACCATGCTTCTGCAGGTAGGCGACACGCGCCTGCGCACCGTAATCGTAATACGCCGAGTGGCGCACGTGGCCGTTCGGGTCAAGGTCGGCCCAGCGAACCACCACATCCTGGGTAAATGCCGTCACTTCGTTCTCCTCCGCGTCTTGATCAGAATGCTATTCAGGCGACCATGCGAGCCCGATATGGAACCCGAGGTCTGCCGTGTTGTTGAAATTGACCAGGTTCTCCGTCAGCGCGTAACTCCAGACCAGCTTCCCGTAGCGCTGGCGAACGCCAAGGGAGGCCTGGTACACATGTGAGCTGATCTCCGGATCGGTCCCGTTCTTGAACAGGCTATCCTGCGCGTTCACCTGGAACACGAAGTTGGACCGTTCGGTCATTCGGTATTCCCATGCCGCATTGATCTTCGGTAGCACGTGCCGCGTATTGTCGGGAAACGGCGCGGCCGAACCAATGCGCACGATTGATGCGCTGAGGTACATCGCCGACCTGTCGTAGAAATGATGCCAGCTGACCTGCACCCCGGTATCGTCACTTCCTGTTGTGCGGAAGAACTTGTCGTCCTGGATCACTTCCTTGTGCGCAACCTCGATACTGATCGCATTGCGACTATCAAGGCGCCGATGATACCTGAGCCCGACAATGGGATCGCCGATACCTGACTGGGAGCCCGCATCGAGAAGGACAAGCTCGTTCCCACCCAGGGCGACGACACCATTGACCTGGTTTCTTGGCAGGTAGTTCCTGCCGAAGGTATCGAAGCCGAAGGATTCGTGAAAATTCTCGATGGTCGAATCCAGCCCGCCACCACCATAACGGAAATACGGCAGGCTCCCATAAAGCGACCAGTTATCCGACAGGCCGTAGTGGACGGTGAACTGCGCGAGGGTGAGCGCGGCATCAAAGAGATAGGTATCGCCGCTGAGCGCAAAGATGTTGTCGACATCCTGCTGTGTCAGCGACTGCCTGCTGCCGCGCTGGCGAAGGTATTCCTGCGTTTCGGCATCCATCGCGAAGGTGTTCGAATGCGACAGGTGCAATTCGAAGCCCCAGCGACCATCGCTGGGCGCAATGGCGTGGTCGGGCAGCATGTGCAGGCGGGCAAACCCGACCGGGCCCATGTCGCGGTTACGCAACGGACCATAGAACTCCTCCGCCGTCGCCGGCGGCGATAACACCAGGGCGCACATCGCCAGGATGATGGACAGTCCGAAGCAGTACTTCATCGGCAAAAATACGGCCCGCAACTCCAGTCGCAGGCCGCACTCCTTGTCAGCGTTTCTTTTTCTTCGGTATGTAGAGGTCCGTCAACGTACCTTCAAATGCCTCGGCGGCAAGCGCAACCGTTTCCGATAACGTCGGGTGCGGATGCACAGTTAAACCGATATCAGCCGCATCACAACCCATCTCGATGGCCAGTGCGACTTCGGCGATCAGTTCGCCCGCGTTCGGGCCGACCGTTGCACCACCGATGACGCGTTCACTGGTCTTGTCGAAAATCAGCTTGGCAAAGCCCTCGTCGCGGCCCTGCGCCAACGAGCGACCGGATGCCGCCCAGGGGAACTTGCCGACCTCGAAATCGATACCCTGCTCTTTCGCCTGTTCTTCGGTGACACCAACCCATGCGACTTCCGGGTCGGTGTATGCGACCGACGGAATCACGCGCGCGTCGAAGAAACGCTTTTCACCGGCAGCCACTTCTGCAGCGGTCTTGCCTTCGTGCGTTGCCTTGTGCGCGAGCATCGGCTGGCCGACCAGGTCGCCGATGGCAAAGATGTGATCGACATTCGTGCGAAGCTGCTTGTCGACATTGATGAAGCCACGCTGGTCAACCTTCACGCCCGCCTTGTCGGCATCGAGCTTGCCGCCGTTCGGCGTGCGACCGACCGCAACCAGCACGCGATCGAATATCTGGTCGCCGTCCGGTGCATTCTTTCCTTCGAACGACACCTTGATGCCGTTCTTCTGCGCCTTCATTGCCGTGACCTTCGTGCCGGTCATGATCGATGAGTACCGCGACTTGATGCGCTTCTCCAGTGGACGTACCAGGTCACGATCTGCACCCGGCATGATGCCGTCGGCGAGCTCGACCACGGTGACCTCGGACCCGAGGCCGTCATAGACACAGGCCATTTCCAGGCCGATGATGCCACCGCCGATCACCAGCAGTTTCTTCGGAATATCCTTCAGTTCCAGCGCGCCGGTGGAGTCCATGATGCGCTCATCATCCGGCGCAAACGGGAGCTTCACGGACTCTGAACCCGCAGCAATGATGCACTTGTCGAATTTCACGACTTGCTTGCCATCACTGCCTTCGACCTCGACGTGGTGCGGATCGATGAACTTGCCGTAACCATTGACGACATTCACCTTGCGCTGCTTCGCCATCTGGCCAAGGCCACCGACCAGCTTGCCGACAACACCGTCCTTCCACTTGGCGAGTTTCTTCAGCTCGATCTTGGGCTTGCCGAAGACGATACCGTGCTCGGACATGTGCGCAGCTTCATCCATCACCTTCGCTGCATGCAGCAGCGCCTTCGACGGAATGCACCCGACGTTCAGGCAGACGCCGCCAAGCGTATCCCAGCGTTCGACCAGCGTGACCTTCTTGCCCATGTCCGCCGCGCGGAAGGCTGCGGTATAACCGCCGGGCCCTGCGCCAAGAACGAGGATTTCGGTTTCGACATCGGCCTTGCCGGAATACGAGCCGGCAGATGGTGCAGGCTCATCGCTGGCCGCCGGGGCGGCCTCCTTCTTGCTTGTAGCAGAGGCATCCTTTCCGGACGTCTCTTTTTTTGATGGTTCGTCCTTTGACGCATCATCGCCGGCTTCGGCTTCGGAAACCTCGAGCGTCGCAATCACGTCGCCTTCGGAGACCTTGTCGCCGTTGCCGACCATCAGGTCCTTGATCGTACCGGCCTGCGGTGCAGGAACATCCATCGCTGCCTTGTCGGTTTCCAGCGTGATCAGCGGGGTTTCTTCTTCCACGCTATCGCCGGCAGAGACCAGCACGTCGATGATTTCGACGTTCTCGAAATCGCCGATGTCGGGAACCTTGATATCAATTGTCTTAGCCATTTCCTGCCTCGAAATGAAACGGGGCGCGACGCGCCCCGTAATGAATCACAACACCAGGTTGCGGCATTCCTTCAGCACTTCGCCGAGGAACGTCGTGAAGCGCGCAGCGGCCGCACCGTCGATGACGCGATGGTCGTAGGAAAGCGACAGCGGCAGCATCAGGCGCGGTTCGAATTCCGAACCGTTCCATACCGGCTGCATCGATGCCTTCGATACACCAAGGATCGCCACTTCCGGCGCATTCACGATCGGCGTGAAGTACTTGCCGCCAATCGAGCCCAGCGACGAAATGGAGAAACAACCGCCCTGCATGTCGGCGGCCTTCAGCTTGTTCTCGCGTGCCTTCTCGCCGAGCTCTGCCAGCTCGCGCGCAATCTGGAAGACATCCTTCTGGTCGGCATCCTTGATCACCGGCACCACCAATCCACCCGGTGTATCCACGGCGAAACCGATGTGGAAGTACTTCTTCATCACCAGGTTTTCGCCCGCCGGATCCAGCGATGCATTGAAGTCCGGGAACTCCTTCAGCGCATGCACGACGGCCTTGATCAGGAACGGCAGCGGCGTCAGCTTCGCATCGACCGTTGCTGCATCCGACTTCAACGCCTTGCGCATGGCTTCAAGGTCGGTGATATCGGCGTCGTCATGCTGCGTGACGTGCGGTGCATTCAGCCACGCGGCCTGCAGGCGCGGACCGGAAATCTTCTTGATGCGACTGAGCGGCCTCGTTTCGACCTCGCCGAATTTCGCGAAATCCACGCTCGGCACAGCGGGGATACCGGTACCGGCGGTCGCGACGCCACCACTGCTCATCACGGACTTCACGAAACCCTTCACGTCTTCGTGCGTGATGCGGCCCTTCACGCCTGAGCCGGAAACACGACCCAGGTCGACGCCGAGCTCGCGCGCGAACTTGCGCACCGACGGCGAGGCATGGGCACTCGTGAACGACTTTTCGTCGATCGGCGGCAGTTCCGAACTCCCGGCAGCCGCTTTCGACGTGCCTGACGATTTCGGTTCCTGCCTGGGTGCCTCGGCCTTCTCCTGTTCTGCCGGCTCCTTTTCCGTCTTTTCTTCGGCTGGCTTGCTCTTCTTGCTGCCGCCCTTCGTCTCTAGCAGCGCAATCACATCGCCTTCGGAAACGGTATCGCCCGTCTTCACCTTGAGTTCCTTGATGGTACCTGCCTGTGGCGCGGGCACGTCCATCGCGGCCTTGTCGGTTTCCAGCGTGATGAGCGGGGATTCTTCCTCGACCTCGTCGCCAGCCTTCACCAGCAGGTCGATGATTTCGACGTTGTCGAAATCACCGATGTCGGGAACCTTCACTTCGATGGTTTTGCCACCGGTGTCATCACCGGATTCCGCGGCATCGTCGCTGCCACTGGAATCATCAGTCGCTTCATCGTCGGAAGAATCATCCGCGACTTCCGGCTTTTCTTCTGCCGCAGCGACATCTTCGTCGGCAATCTCCAGGATGGCGACAACATCGCCCTCGGACACCTTGTCGCCGTTGGAGACCTTCAGTTCCTTGATGGTGCCGGCCTGCGGTGCAGGCACATCCATCGCGGCCTTGTCGGTTTCCAGCGTGATCAGCGGGGATTCTTCCTCGACCTTGTCACCGGCGGACACCAGCACGTCGATGATTTCCACACCCTCGAAATCACCAATGTCGGGCACGCGGATTTCGATCTGCTTCGCCATGATCGTTCTCCTTATGCCTGCCAGGGATTGACGCGCTCGGCATCAATCTCGAATTTCTTGATGGCATCCGCCACCACCTTGGCATCGATCTCGCCTTCGTCGGCCAGCGCCTTCAGCGCCGCAACCGTGACGTAGTATCGATCGACCTCGAAGAAGCGGCGCAGGTTGGCGCGCGAATCGGAACGACCGAAGCCGTCCGTACCCAGCGTGACGTAACGACCCGGCACCCAGGCACGAATCTGTTCCGGCACGATGCGCATGTAGTCGGTTGCAGCAACGAACGGGCCCTTCGCATCCTTGAACTGCTTCTCGACCCAGGTCTCGCGACGCTTCTTCGTCGGATGCAGCATCGACTCGCGATCCGCATCCATGCCGTCACGGCGCAGTTCGGTGAAGCTGGTTGCGCTCCACACGTCGGCGGCAATATCGAAATCCTTTTCAAGGATTTCGGCAGCGGCTTCGACTTCGCGCAGGATGGTGCCGGAGCCCATCAGCTGCACGTTTGCTTTCGCTTTCTTCTTGCCGGCAGGACGCAACTTGTAAAGACCCTTGAGGATGCCCTCTTCCGCGCCCTTCGGCATATCCGGATGCACGTAGTTCTCGTTCATCACGGTGATGTAGTAGAAGACGTCTTCCTTCTTCTCGTACATGCGCTTCAGGCCGTCATGCACGATGTGCGCGACTTCGTAGGAATACGTCGGGTCATAGGACACGCAGTTCGGGATTACCGACGACATCACGTGCGAATGACCATCCTCGTGCTGCAGGCCTTCGCCGTTCAGCGTGGTGCGACCCGCAGTGCCGCCGAGCAGGAAGCCGCGCGCACGCAAGTCACCCGCCGCCCAGGCGAGGTCGTGGATGCGCTGGAAGCCGAACATCGAGTAGAAAATGTAGAACGGAATCATCGTCAGGCCGTGGTTGGCGTATGACGTTGCTGCGGCAATCCAGGACGACATCGAACCGGCTTCGGTAATGCCCTCTTCCAGGATCTGGCCGGACTTGGATTCCTTGTAGAACATCAGCTCGCCCTTGTCGGCCGGCTCGTAAAGCTGGCCCTTCTGGGCGTAAATGCCGAGCTGGCGGAACAGGCCTTCCATGCCGAAGGTGCGTGCTTCATCCGGCACGATCGGCACGACGCGCTTGCCGAGCTGCTTGTCGCGCGTGAGCGCGGTCAGCATCCGCACGAAGGCCATGGTGGTGGAAATCTCGCGATCACCCGTGCCCTGCAGCTGCTGCTTGAACACGTCGATGTCCGGGATTTCCAGCGTCTCGTCGGTCGGCTTGCGCTGTGGCAGCGAGCCACCGAGCTTCTTGCGCTGCTCGACCAGGTACTTGTACTCGCGGCTGTCCTTCTTGAAGGTCAGGAACGGCACGTCACCCTTCTCGATGTCCTCGTCGGAAATCGGCAGGTTGAAGCGATCGCGCACCCACTTGAGGTCTTCCGCGTCGAGCTTCTTCTTCTGGTGCGCACCCATCTGGCCCTCGGCAGCCTTGCCGAGACCATAGCCCTTCACCGTCTTGGCGAGGATGACCGTCGGGCGGCCTTCGGCCTTGTTCGAGGCGCGATCAAAGGCGGCGTAGACCTTGCGTGCATCGTGGCCGCCGCGGTTCAGCTTCCAGATGTCGTCGTCCGACATGTGGGCGACCATTTCCTTCAGCTCCGGATAACGGCCGAAGAATTTCTCGCGCACGTAATCGCCACCCTTCGACTTGAAGGTCTGGTAATCACCGTCGACGCATTCTTCCATGACCTTCTTCAACAGGCCCTTCTTGTCCTGCGCCAGCAGCTCATCCCAGCGGGAACCCCACAGCACCTTCAGCACGTTCCAGCCGGAACCGGCGAAGTCCGATTCGAGTTCCTGCACGATCTTCGAGTTGCCACGCACCGGGCCGTCGAGTCGCTGCAGGTTGCAGTTGACGACGAAGATGAGGTTGTCGAGTTCTTCACGCGAAGCCAGCGAAATCGCGCCACGCGATTCCGGTTCGTCCATTTCGCCGTCGCCAAGGAAGGCCCAGACCTTGCGCTCACCCGGCTTCAGCAGGCCACGGTTCTCCAGGTACTTCATGAAACGCGCCTGGTAGATCGCCATGATCGGGCCAAGACCCATCGACACGGTCGGGAACTGCCAGTAGTCCGGCATCAGCCAGGGATGCGGGTAAGAAGACAGGCCCTTGCCGTCGACTTCCTCGCGGAAGTGGCGCAGCTGTTCTTCCTTCAGGCGGCCTTCGAGGAATGAGCGCGCGTAGATGCCCGGCGAGGAATGGCCCTGGATGTAGACCAGGTCACCCCAGTTGTCATCCTTCGGCGCTTTCCAGAAATGGTTGAAACCGACTTCGTACATGCGCGCAGCGGATGCGTACGACGCCATGTGACCGCCGAGCTCTGTGCCCTTGCGGTTGGCATGCACCACCATGGCCACGGCGTTCCAGCGAATGTACGCCTCGATACGCTTCTCGATTTCGCGGTCACCGGGATACTGCGGTTCCTGGTGCGTCGGGATGGTGTTGAGATAGGCGGTTTCGGCGGAGTACGGCAGGTAGGCGCCCTGGCGTCGCGCGTGATCGACCAGCTGTTCCAGTAGCCAGTGCGCGCGATCGGTACCGTGGGCATCCAGCACGCCGTCAAGCGATGCCAGCCATTCCTGTGTTTCCTGGGGGTCGACGTCCTTGATTTCGTCGGACTTCGGCTTGTCGCTCATGCGAATTCCTTGTTCTTTTCTGCAAGAGGGTCGATGCAGGTGTGAGGCACGCGCATCGGCCGGGAATTTCGGATCGGGGCCAACCAGGACGCGGTCGCCCCTGAAGAGTGGTTCAGGAACCTGATATCATCGCGTTTCGGACAATTCAGGTCAAGGCGAAACGGCATGATTCCAGCACTTCCCGAACCGGCAAAAGTCTCGGTAAATCAATCGACAAGCGCACTCACCGAACAGGATTTCGACCGCGTTGATCACCTGCTCGTGATCACGCCGAAACCTGCCAGGAAGGCGAAGTCATTTTCGTTACCCGGCATCTTCGATGCTGCGGTTGGAAAGCGCCTTGATGTCACTCAAGACAGCCAGACGCTGGCCATCGGCGAAAAACTGGTGACCTTCGCGACGATCGCGAAAGATGCCGACGTTTTCGAGACGCTGGAAGCAGCACGTGGCTGGGTCAAGTCCGCGCGAAGCTTCAAGGCAGGCAAGCTGGGACTCGCTGTCGACACGCTGGAAACCGAACTGGGTGCGCGGGTTATCGATGCGGTAGTGGCCGCCGTGCTTGCCGCGGAATTCCCGATGCCGAAGATTTCGCAGAAGGAAAAAGCCTTCAAGCCGACGGTGAAATCCCTGCGCACCACCGGCTGTGAGCGTCGCGTGGACCTGAAGCAAACGGTAGCCGCCGCCGAAGGCACCAACATCGCGCGCTGGCTGACCGCCCTGCCGCCGAGCGTGCTGACGCCGGGCCAGTACCACAAGTACCTGAAGAAGCTGGCTGCGGATTACGGCTGGACCCTGAACTTCCTGGGCCATGCCGAACTCAAGAAGAAAAAGGCCGGCGCGTTCATGGCCGTCGCCCAGGCCAGCCCGAAGAAAGATGCCGGCATTGCGCACCTCTCGTACACGCCGAAGAAGGCCGCGAAATCGAAGAAACCGGTTGCACTGGTCGGCAAGGGCATCTGTTATGACACCGGCGGCACCAACCTGAAGAACGCGAGCGGCATGTATGGCATGCATGGCGACATGCAGGGCTCGGCGGTCGCGCTGGGCAACCTCGTGGCACTCACACTGCTTGGCGTGAACTACCCCGTCGATGCCTGGCTGGCACTGGCCGAGAACCACATCGGCTCGAAGGCCTACAAGCAGAACGATGTGGTCACCGCATCCGATGGCACGACCATCGAAGTGGTACATACGGATGCCGAAGGTCGCATGGTGCTGGCCGACACCCTTGCCATTGCTTCCACGCACAAGCGCAAGCCTGGCCTGATCATGGATTACGCCACGCTGACCGGCGCCTGCGTGTATTCGCTCGGCACGAGCTATTCCGGCGTGTTCACGAACCGTTACGAGTCGATTCCCGCGTTGATGGAATCGGGCCTGAAATCCGGCGAGCGCGTCTGGCCCTTCCCGCAGAGCCGCGATTACGACAAGCAGCTGGAAAGCGATATCGCCGACATCAAGCAATGCCTGATTCCCGGGGAAGCCGATCACATCCTGGCCGGACGCTTCCTGAACCACTTCGTGAAGAACGACACCCCGTGGGTGCACGTGGACCTTGCCGCCGGCGAGAACAAGGGTGGTCTTGCGCACGTGCCGTCGAACCAGACCGGCTTTGGCGTGAGATTTACGCTGGCATACCTGGAGACTGCGTAATGGAACAGATCACCCTCGCACGTCCTGATGACTGGCACCTGCACCTGCGCGATGGCGCGCAGCTCGCCGATGTGGTCGGCTTTTCCGCGCGGCAGTTCCATCGCGCGATCGTCATGCCGAACCTGAAGCCACCGGTGACCACGACCGACATGGCCCTGGCCTACCGCGAGCGCATCATCAATGCGCTACCGGAAGGCTCGGACTTCGAACCGCTGATGACGCTGTACCTCACCGACAACACCTCGCCCGACGAAATCCGCAAGGCGCGCGAATCGGGCAAGGTATTTGCGGTGAAGCTGTACCCGGCGGGGGCGACGACGAATTCCGATGCCGGCGTAACTGATCTTGCGAAGTGCGATGACGCGCTGGCGATGATGGCAGAAATCGGCATGCCGCTTTGCGTGCATGGCGAAGTGACCGAGGACAGCGTCGATATCTTTGATCGCGAAGCGCGCTTCATTGATGAGGTACTCGCACCGCTTGCGGAGAGGCATCCGAACCTGAAGATCGTTTTCGAGCACGTCACCACGGCTGCTGCCGTGGCCTTCGTGACCGGTGCGCGGGAAGGTGTTGCAGCCACGATTACACCGCAGCACCTGCTGCATAACCGCAACGCGATCTTCAAGGGTGGCATTCGCCCGCACTATTACTGCCTGCCGATCCTCAAGACCGAGCCGGATCGCACGGCCTTGCTGGAAGCCGCAACCAGCGGAAACCCGCGTTTCTTCCTCGGCACCGACAGCGCACCTCATCCGCGCCACGCCAAGGAAAGCGACTGCGGCTGCGCCGGCTGCTTCTCTGCGCACGCGGCGATCGAGCTGTACGCAGAAGCCTTCGATGCCGTCGGCAAGCTGGACATGCTGGAAGGCTTTGCCAGTCACTACGGTGCGGATTTCTACGAGCTGCCGCGCAACACCGACACGATCACGCTGCGCCGGGAATCCTGGACACCACCCGCGGCCTACCCGCTGGGCGACAGCGAGATCGTTCCATTCCGTGCCGGTGAACATGTTTCCTGGCGCATGGCGGGCTGATTGAAGCTTCCGCCCATTCGCTGAACAACAAAGGACCCCAATGAATAATCCGACGGAAATCGGAACCGAGCAGGCCCGCATGATGGCAGGTCGCTTCCGTGGTTTCCTGCCAGTGGTCGTCGATGTCGAAACCGGTGGTTTCAATTCGAAAACCGACGCGCTGCTGGAAGTCGCAGCCGTCATCCTCCGCTTCAACGAGGACGGTGACCTCGTGCGACATTCCTCGCACATGTACCACGTCGAACCCTTCGAAGGTGCGAACATCGAACAGGCGGCGCTGGATATTACTGGCATCAAGCCGGATCATCCGCTGCGCCCCGCCCTTCCCGAACGCGAAGCGCTGCGTCGCATGTTCCGGGAAGTGCGTACCGAGGTGAAGGCACAGGGCTGCAACCGCGCGGTGCTGGTCGGCCACAACAGCTGGTTCGATCTCAGCTTTCTGAACGCCGCTGTTGATCGCACGGGCATCAAGCGCAACCCGTTCCACCCCTTCACCAGCTTCGATACCGCAACGCTCGGCGGTGTGGCACTCGGGCAGACGGTACTGGCGCGCGCGGTGGAAGCCGCCGACCTTGGCTGGGACGGAAAGGAAGCACACTCGGCGCTGTATGATGCCGAGAAGACGGCCGACCTGCTCTGCACTATCGTCAATCGTTTCAGACCGATCTACGAACAATCCCTGCGTGAACGTGAACAGGGCGACAGTGATGCCGACGAATAAGACGCCATTGCCGGAAGCATTGCGCAAGCTGGTCGACGAGGCCACGCAGCGCAAGCACGAATACCTTGGATACCCCGTATCCAAGGATTTCGATTATTCGGCGCTGGCCGAACTGCTGAGCATTCCGTTGAACAACCTCGGTGACCCGTTCACGGAATCCACCTGGAAAGTCGACAGCCGTGCGCTGGAACGCGAAGTGGTGGAATTCTTCGCGGGCCTGATGCGCGCCGAAGAGAACAACTGGTGGGGTTACGTCACCAACGGTGGCAGCGAAGGCAACCTGTACGGGCTGTACCTCGCTCGCGAGCTGTACCCGAACGGAATCGTCTATTACTCCGAAGAGACGCATTACAGCGTCTCGAAGAACGTTCACCTGCTCGGCTTGCGACACATCATGATTCGCTCGCTGCCGAGCGGCGAAATAGATTACGACGACCTGCGCGAAACCATCCGGGTCCATCGCGATGTACCGCCCATCATCTTTGCCAACATCGGTACCACGATGACGGAAGGCAAGGACGATATTGCGAAGATCAGCGAGATGATGCGCGACATGGCGATTCCGCAGCATTACATCCACAGTGATGCCGCCTTGTGCGGACCGATCTGCGCATTCACCGAACCGCATCATCCCTTCGACTTTGCGGATGGCGCGGATTCAATCTCGATATCCGGTCACAAGTTCATCGGCTCGCCGATTCCCTGCGGCATCGTGCTCGCACGCAAGGAACACGTGGATCGCATCGCGCGTTCCATTGCCTATATCGGTTGCCTGGACACCACGATTACCGGCTCGCGCAACGGCCTCACGCCGGCCATCCTGTGGGCCGCGATCGATCGCATGGGTAAGGATGGGTTGCACCAGCGTGTCGAGGAAAGCCTCGCACTGGCTGATTACGCGGAAGAGCGCCTGAAGGAAAACGGCATCGAGGCCTGGCGCAACCCGAATGCCATCACGGTGGTATTCCCTGCCGTACCGGAAGACGTGAAGAACCGCTGGCAGCTTGCCACCGCGAAGGGCTGGTCACACATCATCACCGTGCCTGGCGTGACCCGTGAACTCATCGACCGCTTCATTGCGGACCTGGTTGCTGCCCGGGAGGCATCATGAAACGCATTACCGTCATCGCCACCGACCGCAAGGGCCTGATGGCTGACCTTTCCGAGAAGCTTGAAGCCAACGGCATCAACATCAATGCGATCGATGCCATCGAGGAAGACGGCACCGCCTTCATCGCATTGAATGTCGACAAGTATGACGAGGCACTCGCACTGCTGCGCGAAACGGAATTCCAGGCAATACCGGACGAAGTGCTGGTGGTGCGCATCGATGACAAGCCGGGCGGTCTTGCGAATGTTTCCCGCCGACTCGCAGAAGCGGATATCGGCATTCGCGGCATGACCATGCTGCAGAGACATTCCGGCTGGTGTGCAGTGGCCGTCAGCACCGATGACAACGACCGTGCGCTCGAAGTGCTGAACGACCTGCTGCTGGATCTCTGATCCCGCGCGACCCGGCCGTTACTCCCCGGATTCCGAATGGCCTTCCGGATTTTCGGGCGGAAGATGTTTCAGCAGGAATTCACCGATACGTTGATTCATTCGCTCACGATTCGAGTTCTTGCTGAATCCGTGCCCCTCATCTCTCCGGATCAGTACTTCGTGAGGCTTGTCCAGTTCCTCGAGCCGCTCGATCAGGAGGTTGGCCTGGTCAACGGGTACGCGGCGATCACGTTCACCGTGAATGACAAGTATCGGTGCCACCAGCTTCTCGATCTCATGGATCGGTGACATCTCGACCAGTCGCTCCCGTTCGAGCACATCATCCGGATCACCGTAAATCAGCTTGAGGACATCGTAACCCGGATGATCCTGGTCGAATTCCATCTGCTCCACGAGATCGTACAGTCCCGCGATTGCCACGACGCACCGAAAGGCCTCCGGCTCGAGCGTCGCCGATCGCACGGCGGAATAGGCGCCGAAGCTCCCCCCCAGGATGCAGACGCGCCCGTCGAGACCATAGCCCTGGGATCTCGCCCATGAAATGGAATCGATGATGTCATGTTGCACGACGCCGCCAACCCTCCCGAGGCCGGCGGCGGTATGTCCTGCACCGTAACCACTCGACACCCGGTAATTCGGCTGGATCACCGCATAGCCAAGACGCGCAAGAAACTGTACTTGCGGATCGAAATACCGGGTATCTCGCGCATGCGGGCCACCATGGGGCAGGACAACAAGCGGCGCGGGCCTGGCGCCGGACGCGGGTCGCGTGAGATAGGCTTCTATTTCGTAGCCATCGCGCGCTTCGTAACGGATCACCTCTTTCCTGGCAAGTGGAGCGCCTTGCAACCACTCGGCACTGGAGAGCAGGGGCTGGACCGTACCGGCAGCAGTATCAAAGACAAAATATTCACCCGGATCCTTGCTGCTGAACGCCTTTACGACCACCACGCGCTTGTCTTCCGACAAACTAATTGGCAGGACTCGATGATCGGGAAAGGCCTGCTCGACGCGACGCATCTGCTGGGCAAAATCGGTCTCGATGTATCGCGTAACAATGTGTTCCCGGTAGTAGCTGAAACCAAGTATCTCGCCACTGAATTCGGCAAGTACCGGCGTGGCATCGATTTCGTACTGATCATCCTTGGCAAGCGTATCGATGAATTCACGGTTCTCCAGATCAAAGCTCCGCAGGGAATGCTTGTCGCCCTTTGAAACCGAAAGGTAGGCTACTGGTCGGTCTGCCGCCAGCATCACCGGCCTGACCTGCTCGTGCCCGATGTAACTGCCCGAGAAGAGTTCTGACGAATCACCTGCATCGCCCCCCTTCTCGCCATCATCGGCCTCCGTTTCAATCTCGTCGAGAAGGCGCTGGAGCCATCCTGCTTCCATGCTCGCGGCGACGTCGTCTGGCGTGAAACCGAAGTTCTCGCGGAAATGCAGCGAATAATCGAAGCCATTCCATTCTTCGACGAGCCAGGCATTGCCACTTGCCTGGGACAAGGCGCGATCATTTGGATGCGGCAGGAACGCCTTGATATACACGGAGTCGCTTTCCAGCTGCCAACTGAGAATGGCCGTGACACCAGTATAGAAAGTGATCTTGTAATCGATCTCGCCGTCATCGAACGTATACGGTGGCAGAATTTCGGCCGCGGTGATGAGTCCCGGCGCTAGCTGGGCGCTGTCAATCACCGTCGCCTCGTTGGTATTGAGGTCATAACGGATCAGATTCCAACCTGCAAATCCGTCTTCCATCAGCAAGGCAAGATTCGCGGAATCAATCCATTCGAGGTCCCTGACATCTGCCTCCGGCAGCGGGAACACTTTTGCCTCTACGCCATCACCAAGCGAAAACATCACCAGTCGGTCTCGGCCTGCAATTGGTACGATTCCGGCGATGCGTTTACCGTCGGCGGAAACCTTCAGCCTGTCCGTGGCGGGGATGCGGGAGAACTGCTCGACTGCAAGATCGAGTTTCTCGGCCGCGTCCGGAGTCACGGAACTTGCAGAGGCAGGCCCCGCTCCGGTAAAAACGCTAGCGACCACGAAAATGATCAAGCGCTGGATTGTTGTCATGGAATATCCGAGCCGGCGAGAGGGAAATCCGAAATGAGAAACCATATTCACGTCATCCTGAGTATCTGCATCCTGACTGCCACTGTAATGCTGACAGGCTGCACATCACCCGTAAAGTCAATGAAGGCAAGCGATACGCTGGAGGCCGGCGAGGGCGTACTCGTGCTGCGAATCCATACCACTTTTCGCGATACCCGGCTGATCATCGAATCTCTCGAAGGAGAAGGTCCGGCACGCACGGAGGTGCCGTCTTTCGATGGCATCCAGACTCTCTTCATGCGCTTGCCGGAAGGCAAGTACCAGGTTGAAAGCATATTTGCGGGCACGGCCTGGTTCTACCTGCGCAGCAACCCGGTCTTTCACGTTCGGGAAGGAATCCTGGGCTACGGTGGCGACCTTTACTTCACTCGCAAGGGCAGCACGTGGAGGGATGAACAGTCGGAAATCGAATCCTATATCCGCGCGAAGGCACCCAGTGTCCTGGAACGTTACGAAATCGATTATATTGCGGAATTCGACTAGTCCGCTTCAGCAAAGGACCCGGCTGAAAACGGAAAGCCCGGCATTGCCGGGCTTTTTCAATGCTGCTGCAACAGATGATCAGGCAACCGCGCCCTTCACCATGTCCTGCAGTTCACCCTTTTCGTACATCTCGATGATGATGTCGCTGCCGCCGATGAACTCGCCCTTGAGGTAGAGCTGCGGAATCGTCGGCCAGTTCGAAAAGACCTTGATGCCCTCTCGAACTTCCTGGTCTTCCAGCACGTTAACGTAGGCAAATTCCACACCGCATCCTTTCAATGCGGCGACGGCACGTGCGGAAAATCCGCACTGCGGAAAATCCGGCGAGCCCTTCATGTAGAGCAGTACGGGGAATTCGGCGACCTGTTGCTTGATACGTTCCTGAACGTCCATTGCACACCTTTGTAGTACTGAACCGGTGGTGCCGGCTCGTGATGAATTAAAACCTTCGGTCAATTTCGACCTGGATGTCGACACGACGAACGTCCTCGAGATCCTCGATCATCCGTTCCAGCTCGTTGACATGATGACGGTTCTCGACCGTGCCGGTAATCGTAACCACGCCCCAGCGAACGTTCACGTCCAGGCGGTCCCCCGCGAAGGTCGCATCCTGGTAGATGAGCTTCCGCACACGGGTGCGCAGTTCATAATCGCTCTTCGCTGTGGCTTCGGCCTGCGCGTCTTCTTCGGCACTGGAGGCGCAGGCGCCAAGCATCGCGGTGCCTGTCGCCAACATGGCGACAAGAAGAATGTTCTTGAGATGCGTCATCGCGATACCTCCTTGCGAACCGTCACCGTTCGAGCAGGACATCGTCCTTCTCGCGCTGCACCAGCGTCTCCAGCAAGTCTCGCCTGGCGCTCTCCGCCATGCGTGGCCAGGCAGCAATCTCGTGCCCGGTACGCAGGCAGCCGATGCAGTAACCCTGGTCATCGAGGGTACATACGCCGGTGCAGGGACTTTCCACGGTATCACTCATTTTCCATGTATTCCCGAAATGGGGCCGACAGTCCGGATTTCAAGCAATCCCGGCAAGCAAACGGGCGGGCCGGCAAGGCCGGTCCCGCCCGCAATTCCTGCCGCGAGAGATCAGCTGGCGAAGTTCTTCGCCGCGAACTCCCAGTTCACCAGCTCGAAGAACGCTTCCAGGTACTTCGGGCGGGCATTGCGGTAGTCGATGTAGTAGGCATGCTCCCAGACATCGCAGGTGAGCAGCGGCGTACCCATGCCGTCATGCGCGATCGGCGTGTCGGCGTCGTCGGTCTGCACGATGGCAAGCTTGCCGTCGTCCTTCTTCACCAGCCAGCCCCAGCCGGAGCCGAAGTTGCCGGCGCAACCCGCGATGAATTCTTCCTTGAACTTGTCGAAGGAACCAAAGGAATCATCGATGGCCTTGGCCAGCTCGCCTTCAGGCTTGCCGCCACCGTTCGGGCTCAGCGAGTTCCAGTAGAAGGTGTGGTTCCAGACCTGGGCCGCCTGGTTGAACAGGCCACCCTTTGCCTTCTTGATGATGTCTTCGAGAGACATGTCCTCGAACTCGGTGCCCGGGATCATGTCGTTCAGCTTGGTCACGTACGCGTTGTGATGCTTGCCGTGATGGAATTCCAGCGTCTCGGCGGAAATATGCGGTGCAAGGGCGTCCTTCGCGTACGGCAATTCTGGCAATTCATGCTTCATGCGTGGGTCTCCTCGTCGTTACGGACGTATTGAGTGATGACCCGCACCGGGAGAGTTCCCGGGGGGAAGGTGATTCGGTATCATTCGCAGCCCGGTCTCGAGACCGGCCGGAATATCTGGACAAATTCTAAACTTCGGGTCCGCGGCGCACAACCGCGCAAGCCGCCCGAATTGCCCCGCAACCTCGTTTCACGGGTGTTTCATGAACGAATCCCAGCCACAGCTGCCGAAAAACATCGCAGGCCAGGTGCGCGAGGCACTGGCCGAGGATATCGGCAATGGCGACCTGACCGCTGCGCTGGTTCCGGCCGAGGCAACCGCAGTGGCGACCATTGTCGTTCGCGAGGATGCCGTCGTTTGCGGCCAGGCCTGGGTCAACGAGGTATTTCGCCAGGTCGATGCGGCGGTGACGCTGGAGTGGCAGGTCCAGGAAGGCCGGAAGGTTGCTGCTGAAACCCTGCTCTGCCGCCTGCGCGGCCCTGCCCGCGCATTGCTGACGGGGGAGCGCACCGCGCTCAATTTCCTGCAGACGCTCTCGGCCACTGCAACCGTCGCAAACGAATACGCAGCCCTGGTCGATGGTACGGACTGCCGTATCCTCGATACGCGCAAGACCATCCCGGGCCTGCGACTGGCACAGAAATACGCCGTCGCTGTCGGCGGCTGCCAGAATCACCGCATCGGCCTGTTCGACGCGATCCTCATCAAGGAAAACCATATCGCCGCGGCCGGCAGTATCGCCGCCGCGGTGCAGAAAGGCCGGGAAACCGCAGCCGCAGTGACGCTTGAAGTTGAAGTGGAATCGCTGGCCGAGCTGGACGAAGCACTGGCTGCAGGCGCCGACATCATCATGCTGGACAACTTTACCCTCGACATGACGCGCGAAGCGGTGTCGAAGGCCCGGGGCCGCGCGAAACTGGAGGCCTCCGGCAACCTCGAGTCGGCGGGTATCCGCGCCGTGGCAGAAACCGGCGTGGATTTCATTTCGGTGGGCGCGCTGACCAAGCACGTACGCGCCATCGACCTGTCGATGCGTTTCGATTTTGAAGGCACCTGAAATCTGACGATCATCACACTTTGTGATAATCTCAAACGCTCGTTTGAATGCAGGTCGGCCGTCAATCCAGGCCGACCTGATCCTGGTCAAGGTGAGCTCGACCGCTTTCGGGCATGCTGCGACCATCCCGGAGCCCGCGCACCGCGCCGGCTTCGTACCTGAAAGAAACTACAGGAGAAATCCATGTCTGGACTGACGCTTGTTCTGGCCATCGTTGTCGCCGCGGGCGCCCTGGCCTACCTGCGTGCCCCGCTGGTGGCCTGGACGATCGCCACGATCGCCTTCCTGCTGGGCTATGGCTTCATCGAGCAGACGCCCTGGCTGGCGTGGTACATCGCTGCACCGATCCTGGTGGTGCTGAATGTTGCTCCGCTGCGCCGCCTGCTGATTTCCAACCGCCTGCTGACATGGTTCCGCTCGGTGCTGCCACCGCTCTCGGAAACCGAGCAGATCGCGCTCGACGCCGGTAACACCTGGTGGGATGCCGAACTGTTCACCGGCAAGCCGGACTGGTCAATGTTGCTGAACGCCGCACCGGCAAAGCTTTCCGACGAGGAACAGGCGTTCGTCGACGGCCCGGTGGAAGAATTCTGCAAGATGCTCGATGACTGGAAGATCACCACCGAGGATTACGACCTGCCGCAGGAAGCCTGGGACTTCATCAAGAAGCACAAGCTCTTCGGCATGATCATCCCGAAGGAACACGGCGGCCTGGAATTCTCCGCACAGGCGAATTCGGCCGTGGTGATGAAGATCGCCACCCGCTCGATTTCTGCCGGTGTCACCGTGATGGTGCCGAACTCGCTCGGCCCCGGTGAACTGCTGCACAATTTTGGAACCAAGGAACAGCAGGATTACTACCTGCCGCGCCTTGCCAACGGCGAAGAAATCCCCTGTTTCGGCCTGACCGGCCCGCACGCCGGTTCTGATGCCGGTGCGATTCCGGACGTCGGCATCGTCTGCGAAGGCGAATGGAACGGCAAGAAGACGCTGGGCTTCCGCCTGACCTGGGACAAGCGCTACATCACGCTCGCACCGGTTGCCACGTTGTTGGGCCTGGCCTTCAAGGCCTATGACCCGGACGGCCTGCTGGGCGACAAGAAGAGCCTGGGTATCACCCTTGCGATGGTGCCGGCCGCCCACCAATGCGTCGAGGTCGGCAACCCCGCGAACCCGCGGAACCCGATGTTCATTTACGGCACCCCGCGCCGCACGGACGTCATCAACCCGAGG
>JAWWBT010000003.1:0-42729 GCA_033720815.1 Gammaproteobacteria bacterium
GCAAGGACGAGGGGAAAGGTGCGAGCCGCCGCCTGCGTCATGCGGGCAAGGTGCCGGCCATCCTGTATGGTCACGGCGATCCGGTCTCGTTGACGCTCGACGCCAACGAACTGGCTAACCACATCAAGTACGAGGCGTTCTTCTCGCACATCCTGACCCTGCACATCGATGGCAAGGAAGAGCAGGCCATCATGAAGGACATGCAGCGTCACCCGTACAAGCCGGTCGTGCTGCACGTTGACCTGCAGCGCGTGAAGAAGGGCCACAAGATGCACGTCAACGTGCCGGTCCACTTCCTCAACGACGACACGGCTCACGGCGTGAAGATGGAAGGCGGCGTGATGTCGCACAACGTCACCCAGCTGGAAGTCTACGTGCTGCCGAAGGACCTGCCGGAATACATCGAAGTCGATGTTGCCGACCTGAAGATCGGCGAGTCCATCCACCTTTCCGAAATCAAGTTGCCGGAAGGTGTGGAGTCCGTCGACCTCATGCACGACAACGACCCGGTGCTGGTGTCCATCCACCATCCGCGCGTCGAAGAAGAGCCGGTCGAAGGCGAAGAAGGCGAAGAAGAAGCTGCCGAAGTCCCGACCGTCGCCGACGAGAAGGAAGAAGGCGAAGACAAGGAAAAGGGCGAAGAGTAATCTTCAGCCCGGACTCTGGAGCGACGCATGTCCGACAAGTACGGCATTCGTCTCGTGGTCGGCCTCGGGAATCCCGGGGCCGATTACGTTTCGACGCGGCATAATTCCGGATTTCATTTCGTCGATGAACTGGCACGCCGTTACGGGGGCGAGTTCAAGGCGGAAAAGAAATTCCATGGCGAGGTCGCACGCATCGATATTGCCGGGCATGACGTTCGCCTGCTCAAGCCTTCCACGTTCTATAACCGTTCGGGCCAGGCGGTGCAGGGTGCTGCATCGTTCCTGAAGATCAGTCCCGAGGAAGTCCTCGTTGCGCATGACGAGATCGATCTGCCGCCCGCGACACTGCGCCTGAAAAAGGGCGGCGGTCATGGTGGCAACAATGGCTTGCGCGACATCATTCCGCACCTCGGTGCGGATTTCCTGCGGCTGCGAATCGGCGTCGGGCATCCCGGCGACCCGAAGCGCGTCGCGGATTACGTATTGAAACGTCCTTCGAAAGACGAGGCACCCATACTGGCGCGCGCAATCGACGATGCGGCAGATGGTTTCGAACTCTTGCTGAAGGAAGGCCTGCAAAAGGCACAGACGAAATTGCACAGTCGAGAGACTTGAAAGAAAAGAATTGGCCATTGCGAAACGAAGGCAACGGTTCATGGATTTCGTGAACGAGAGGTTTTGCGGCAGGACAAGGCGCGTGGCGCGCGAGGAGCGGAGTTGACGAGTGTCAATAAGCACCGCACCGCGCCGCAGCAACGCAGTAATGTCGCAAAACATCCGTTCCATTAATCGAGGTAGGCAGAAGTATGGGTATTAGATGCGGCATCGTGGGTCTCCCCAACGTCGGCAAGTCCACGCTTTTCAACGCGCTGACCAAGGCGGAAATCCCGGCGGAGAACTACCCGTTCTGCACCATCGACCCGAATGTCGGTGTCGTGCCGGTTCCCGACCCGCGTCTCGACGTGCTGGCAGGCATCGTCAAGCCCCAGAAGGTTTTGCCGACAACCGTCGAGTTCGTTGATATCGCGGGCCTCGTCGAAGGCGCGTCGAAGGGCGAGGGTCTTGGCAACAAGTTCCTCTCCCACATCCGTGAAACCGACGCGATTGTCGAGGTCGTGCGCTGCTTCGAGAACGATGACATCACCCATGTCGCCGGCAAGATCGACCCGCTGGCGGATATCGAGATCATCAACACTGAACTCGCGCTGGCCGACCTCGATTCCGTCGAGCGGAACATCCAGAAAAACGAGAAGGTGGCGAAGTCCGGCGACAAGGAAGCCAAGGCGCGCCTCGCCGTTCTGGAGAAGTTGCTCGTGCCGTTGCAGGAAGGCAATGCGGCGCGTATTGCAGAGCTCGACAAGGACGAGAAGAAGCTTGTCCGTGACCTGAACCTCCTCACCATCAAGCCGCTGCTGTATATCGCGAACGTCAACGAGGACGGCTTCGACAATAACCCGATGCTCGACAAGGTGCGCGAGCACGCGGCAGCCGAGAACGCCGAGGTGGTGCCGGTGTGTGCCGCCATCGAGGCGGAAATTGCCTTGCTCGACGACGCCGACAAGGAAGAATTCCTCAAGGACCTGGGCCTCGAGGAGCCAGGCCTGAATCGCGTGATTCGTGCCGGTTACGAGCTGCTGGGCCTCGGTACGTACTTCACTGCGGGCGAAAAGGAAGTCCGTGCCTGGACGGTGAAACAGGGTGCGACGGCACCGCAGGCTGCGGGCGTGATTCATACCGATTTCGAAAAGGGCTTCATTCGTGCCGAGGTTGTGGCGTACGACGATTTCGTCGAGCACAACGGTGAACAGGGTGCGAAGGATGCCGGCAAGTGGCGACTCGAGGGCAAGGATTATCTCGTGAAGGAAGGCGATGTGATGCACTTCCGCTTCAACGTGTGAGCTTGGGCGGCGTCCTTGCCGCCATGGCTGTGTTGCGAACCGAGTTTCAGTCGGTCATTTACTATCTGTAAATTCCCTCCTGAATTTCGGTTCGCGCCTTGCCCTGACTGCAAATCCACTCGCTCAAAGGCGAAAGCAGCCCGGAGATTGTGCTTCGGACGGCCCGCTGTCCTCGACGTACTAACCAGTACGCCTGCGGTACCGGGCTTTCGCGCGCCTTGCATCTACCACCACCTGCGACGCCCTCCAGTCTTTCGAAGGCATGAAAATCCACTCGCTCAATGCGAATTGCCGCCTCGATACGGGCCAGAGGAGTCACGTTGAGGTAATCTTTCCCGGTCTTGTGTCCACAACATGAAGGGGAAAGCCCGTGAAAGGCATTCGTAGCAAGTTTCTTATCCTGCTCGTCGCGATGGGTATGGCGCTGCCTGTTTCTGCTGCCGAGATCGATACCCGGGTCCTGCAGCAGTTGAACGACATCGGCATGGCCTACCAGATCGATGGCGACAACGATTTCGCCATCGTGATCGAATTCGACGATGGCCGTTCGCAGATGCTGTTTGTGCGCAGCAAGGTCTACTCGAGCCGTGGCATGGGTATGCGCGATGTCTGGTCGCACGCATTCGTACCGGGCGAGGGTGGGGTGATCCCGGCAGCGCTGCAGACGCGCCTGCTCGAAGAGAATTTCAATGCCGTGATGGGTGGATGGGTCCGCAGCGAGGACCGGATCGCGTACATGGCGAAGATTCCCGAGGACGCGCCGGCCGAGGTGTTGCGGGCGGCCATCCTGGAAGTGGCCGAGCTTGCGGATGAGCTGGAAAAGGAGCTTCACGGCAGCGACGAGCTGTGAGCAGGGTCGGTCCCTGGAATTGGCGCTCATGGGCGCCTTCGGGCTTGACTTGGGCGGCCAAAATCCGCAAAATTCCGGCCCTTCTGCGGGACCCCGCAGCAGCTTTCTGGCTAGGTAGCTCAGTCGGTTAGAGCGACGGACTCATAACCCGTAGGTCGGCGGTTCAATTCCGCCCCTAGCCACCAGAACAGGGCCAACCGGTGCGAACCGGTTGGCCTTTTCTTTTGCCTCGCTTATTCGTTTTCCGGAATCTCGTAACCGAACTTCTCGGCATGCGGGCGCAGGCGGTCGAGGTGCGGCTCAAGGTGGTGGCGGTACTTCAGCCAGCGTCCGCTTGCGCGGGTGTACATCGCCTCGGCGACCTGCTGGTAGCTGTTGGTGCGCACCTGCTGGCGTTCCTTCATCCGGGTTTCCACATCCAGCATCGATTCCTGCCACGGGATTCCCATGAAGTCGCAGACCTTCTGCAGGGTTTCTTCCGGCTTGCTGACCAGGTCCTCGTAGTGGAGGTAGAAGACCTCCGGTTCCAGTGCAGCTTCGGCCGCCTCCCAGCAGCGCATCACCTGGTCGTAGGTTGCAGCACTGTCTGCAATGGTGTCGAAGTGGATGAACGCATCGTTCGGCTCGTAGTCCTGCATGAAATTGGAAAGCACCACGTCGGCAGGGTGGCGCAGCGAGAACAGCAGCTTTGCCTTCGGGAACAGTCGCTTGATGAATCCGACATGGATGCCGCGTAGCGGCAGCTTGTCGAGGACCAGGCGACCGCGGTTCTCCGGCAGGTAGTTGCCAATGATTTCCCGATACTGTTCCCGAAGACGATTGATTTCCGGGGCACGCAGCATGGCCAGGTCGCTCGGATAGGCCTCGAGGCTGGTGATCAACGGTTCGAGAGTCGGCTTTTCCTCGATGGAGCTGACGTCCGGGTGCGCGTTCAGCGTGATGTCGAGCAGCGTGGTACCGGAACGCGGGAAGCCGATCAGGAAGCAAAGATCCTCGCCGAGGTCCCCTTGTTCCTCTTCGGGAAGTGTCCTGGCACCGAGTGCGCCGGATTCATACCAGCGCTGCAGTGCTTCGCACTGGCGAGGGAAGGCCGTTTCGTCGATCAGCTGGCGGCGCGCACTGAAACTGGCGATGTGGTTGGCTTCGGTGAATGCCTCGAATGCCGCATCGCTTTCGTCAATGCGATCCAGCGCGAAACCCAGCTCGTAGAAATAACGTTGCGCAACGCGTGGCTGCAGGCTGCGTGGGTCGATGGCCTGCAGGCGTTTTGCAGCAGCTTCAGGCTGCTTGCGACGACGGTCGAGCTTTGCCAGCTCCATCTGGAGCGCGGGGTAGTTGGGGTCAATCGCTTCAGCTTTCTTCAGCGCGCTTTCCGTGGCATCGATTTCGTTGGACTGTTCATGCACGGCGGCTGTTTCAATCCAGGTATCGATATTCTGCGGATCCAGTCGCGCCGCCTCGTTCAGTGCTTCCAGTGCACCTACCGCTTCGCCGCGTTCGCCGAGCAGGATACCGAGATAGAAGTAGGCATCGGCACGCTGTGGATCACGCTCGATCGCTGAACGGAAATGGTCGCGGGCCTCGTCGAAGCGACCGATTGCCTGCATGCAGAGACCTGCATTTACCAGGGCTTCGGGGTCGTTTTCATCACGAGCCAGCAGGGCCTTGAAACACTCCAGTGCCTCTACTGGCGAATCGGCATTGAAAAGCGTGATGCCGAGGTTCAGGCGTGCCTGCCGGTATCCGGGAGCCAGTTTCACGGCTTTCTCGAAGGAATTGATGGCTTCATCCATCTTGCCCAGTGCGCGCTGGCCGTGGCCCAGGTTGTGCCAGGCTTCGGCGTAATCGCCGCGCAGTCGAATCGCGCTGTTGAATGCACGCAAGGCTTCATCGGGACGGCCCACGTTGAAAAGGGCGCGACCGAGGTGATTGTGAGCGGAAGCGAGCTGCGGGTTATCCTGGAGTGCAGATTCGCAGGCCTGGATGGCAGCATGCATGTTGCCGTTCAGGTGAGCGAGGAAGGCCTGGCTGACCAGTGCCTCTGGATGGTCTGCATTTGCCAGCTTGCGCGCAATTTCAGCAGCGGCGTCATTCTCGCGCTCGCCGACCAGGATTTCGCGAAGCAGTGCTGCAGCGGTCGGTTCATCCAGGCGCTCTGCCAGGAGTTCGCGGGCCTCGGTGGCTTTTCCGCGCTTCAGGAGGTCGCGGATATCCGCCAGCCCGTCGTCCGTTGATTTCTTGCCGAACAGCGCCGCAAACAATCCCATCGTCCTACCCCCAATCGTTGAATGCCAAAGGCCAGCATCATAAACCCTCTGGCCTGATTGAACAGGCCTCTCGCGCAAGTTGGCTTGCCGGTACCTGGCCAAATTCGCAGCACCCGATAGCGATGCTGTATCGCCGCAATAGGAAATCGGTATGGCCAAAGGGTTGCGTGAAAAAATTCCTGATCTAGGATTAGAAGCATTCTAAGTCACCCGGAGTGCGACCCGCATTCCGGGGGAATTGGGACAGCGTTTCCGCTGATGGACCTATCGCGTGGACAGTTTTCCGCGCCCTCTCCAAGGAGCCTATTCCATGAACAAACCGTTGATTTCCCTGCTGGCCGCTGCCGCCGTCGCAATGACGCTGGTCGCACCGTCCAGCCCCGCCTTCGCGCAGCCAGGCGCGAAGTCCAACCAGTTCTGGTGGCCGGAGTCGCTCGACCTTTCGCCGCTCCGCGACCACGATGCCTCGTCCAGCCCTTACGGCGAGGATTTCGATTATTCCGAAGCCTTTGCGAAGGTGGATCACGAGCAGCTGAAGGCTGACCTGCGCGAGGTCATGACGACCTCGCAGGACTGGTGGCCGGCCGACTGGGGCCATTACGGTCCGCTGTTCATCCGCATGGCATGGCATAGCGCCGGTACCTACCGCACCTGGGATGGTCGCGGTGGTGCAGGTGGTGGCCAGCAGCGCTTCAACCCCCTGAACAGCTGGCCGGACAATGCCAACCTCGACAAGGCGCGTCGCCTGCTGTGGCCGGTCAAGCAGAAGTACGGCAAGAATGTTTCCTGGGCCGACCTGATGATCCTTGCCGGTACGCTGGCGATGGAAGACATGGGATTCAAGACCTTCGGCTTTGCCGGTGGTCGTGCCGACGACTGGGAGCCGGACCTCGTTTACTGGGGCCCGGAACGCGAAATGCTCGGCCGTGATCGTCATGACAAGGACGGCAACCTGGACGAAGGCGTTGGCGCCACCCAGATGGGCCTCATCTACGTAAACCCGGAAGGCCCGGGCGGTAATCCGGACCCGGTCGCTGCTGCGAAGCAGATTCGCCAGAGCTTCGGCCGCATGGCCATGAACGACGAGGAAACCGTTGCGCTGATCGCCGGTGGTCATACGTTCGGCAAGGTGCACGGTGCCGTGAAGGCCGACTGTGTTGGCCCTGAGCCCGCAGCCTCCGACATCGAGGAGCAAGGCCTTGGCTGGAAGAACAAGTGTGGCAAGGGCAAGGCTGAAGATACGTTCACCAGTGGCCTGGAAGGTGCCTGGACCCAGACGCCGACGCGCTGGTCGATGCTGTACCTGTCGAATCTGATGAACAACGAGTGGGTGAAGACGAAGAGCCCGGCCGGTGCCACGCAGTGGGTCGCCAAGGGTGGCGCGCTGGATGGCTCGGTGCCCGATGCGCACGTCGAGGGCAAGATGAATGCCCCGGTCATGCTCACCACCGACCTGTCGCTGAAGTTCGACCCGGAATATCGCAAGATCACGCAGCGCTTCCTCGATAATCCGAAGGAGTTCGAGGACGCCTTCGCCCGCGCCTGGTTCAAGCTTACGCACCGTGACATGGGTCCGAAGGCCCGTTACATTGGTCCGGAAGTGCCGAGTGAAGACCTGATCTGGCAGGATCCGCTGCCGGAAGCGGACTACGACATCATCGATGACGGTGATGCCGACGACATCAAGGAAATGATCCTCGCGACGGATCTCACCGTGTCGGAACTGGTCCGCACGGCCTGGGCCTCGGCTGCAAGCTACCGTGGTACGGACATGCGCGGTGGTGCCAACGGTGCCCGCCTGCGTCTCGAACCGCAGGTCAACTGGGAAGTGAACAACCCCGAGGAACTCAAGCGTGTGCTGGCCGAGCTCGAAAAGGTGCAGCAGGCGTTCAACGAGGACCAGTGGGGTGATACCCGTGTTTCGCTGGCCGACGTGATCGTGCTCGGTGGTGCCGCGGCCATTGAAAAGGCCGCTGCCGATGCCGGATACGAGGTCGAAGTGCCGTTCACGCCGGGTCGTGTCGATGCCTCGCAGGAATCCACCGATGTGGAATCCTTCAACGACCTGAAGCCGATGGCCGACCCGATGCGTAACTACTACGCCGGTGGCATGTACTCGCCGACCGAGGCGATGGTGAACCGCGCCGACCTGTGGATGTTGAGCGTGCCGGAACTCACCGTGCTGGTGGGTGGCATGCGAGCACTCGATGCCAACTCCGGTGATGCCGAGCACGGTGTGTTCACCGACACGCCGGGACAGCTGACGAACGATTTCTTCGTCAACCTGCTCAGCATGGATACCGAATGGCAGAAGGGCGACACCGATGGCGTCTTCATCGGTCGTGATCGCGACTCGGGTAAACTGAAGTGGACGGCCACGCCGATGGACCTGATCTTCGGTTCCAACTCCGAGCTGCGGGCCATTGCCGAGGTGTATGCCTACGATGGTGGTGAAGAGAAGTTCGTCAATGACTTCGTCGCTGCCTGGCACAAGATGATGATGGCGGATCGCTTCGACGCGAAGTAAGCCGTCCTCATAAGCAGCAACAGAAAGCCCCGCTTCGGCGGGGCTTTTTTATGCTGGTCATATTGTGTTTCGCCCGGGCGCTTCTATAATTCGCGCGCGCACTCTCGCGCCCGCCCTTCGAGGCTTGTTGCTCACATGAGTAACGCATTGCCGCAGTTGCAGTTCCAGGCGTTCTACCTGGGCGCCCGTATTGATACCCGCGAACTTGAGAAACAGCAGCCAGTGTTGCGTGCACCACTGATGTTGCGCCGTGGCAGCCACGGTCATGCCGTGGTGTTCCGCTTTGGTGCCGTCGTGCTGGTGGCGATGAGTGCCACCGAAACAGAAGAATTTCTTGCCGAGATCGAGGCCTTTGTAATCAATCCCCCGGCGCACCGTTCGTCCGAAATGGGGACGGCGCGCATCGGTGAACCCGATGGAATAGACTGCGATGGTTACCTGGGCCTGGTCAATGCAGATCCCGGTCGATTGCAGGTCGTGGCCGCGACCCTGGCGAAGAGCGTCGTGCTGGCGCACTACGAGGATGCCTTGTCCCGTGCTTTCGACCGTGTCGAGATCATCGTTGAAAACCTGCGCCGTGGTGGACGCGGGGGTAAGGATCGCGAACTCTTGAGCGAAATCGGTGAAGTGCTCGCGACGCAGGCACGAATGGTCGGCCGTGTCGAAGTGGCAGAAAAACCGGAGAGTGCCTGGGATTCCCTTGAACTGGATCGACTCTATGAAAAGCTGGCGGCGGAATACGAATTAAGGGACCGTGACCGAGCGCTTACCCGCAAGCTGGAAGTCGTTGCCGAGACGGCGCATACGCAGCTCGACCTGCTGTACAGTCGCCGCACGCTTCGCGTGGAGTGGTACATCGTGCTGCTGATCGTGTTCGATATCGTACTTTCGCTGGGCGAAAAGCTCTTCTAATCAAAGGCATCACGCAGCTAGGCCGTTCGCGGCAGCGGCGGGAACTGCGGGTCCGGGGCTTCGAAATCTTCCGGAGTCAGCGGTGTCATGCCGTAGAACGCCCGTGCCTTGTCGCAGCTCTCGTTGGGTCTGCCGCTTTCCCAGGAGGGCGCGAAATCGCGGCAGGTTGTGCCGCGCTTGTCGTAGATGCTGCAGCCAACCGACTTCCCGACCTCGCCATCCAGTGCGATGCAACGCGACTTGCCAGCCTTGCCGGTGGTGCCTTTCATTGCGACGCGGTGCGGCGTGAGCTGCTGCACCAGTTCTTGCGGGATGGTTCCGCCATTGAACGGGTCGGCTTCGGTCCAGTAGAAGGATACGCGGTAGAACGCGCAGCATGCGCCGCACGACAGGCAGGGATGAGGCTTGTTCATGTGAATGTCCGGTGTACCGGTCGGGCCCACCTGGCGGGGCGGCGGATTCTTGCCGGAAAACGGTATTTCGTCAATCGGAAAATTCACTGTGCGCTTGTGTCGCGTCCGGCCGCTCGGCACAATCGACGGCACTTGCAACGAGGAGTACGCATGGAAGATTACGGTCGCACCTCGCGCCTGTTCCTGACGCTGGCCGCCATCGTGGTGGTCATTGCCGGAATGAAGGCGAGCCAGGACATCATGGTGCCGTTCCTGCTGGCATTGTTCCTTGCCGTACTGGCGGCATCGCCGATGTTCTGGCTGCAGCGCAAGGGCTTGCCGCTGTGGGGCGCATTGCTGATTGTCGTGGCCGGCTTCCTGCTCGCCGGTGTGCTGCTTGCCGGGCTGGTGAGTTCCGCCGTGGCCGATTTCACGCAGAACCTGCCGGTGTACCAGGAAAAACTGCGCGGACAGTTCGAGTCAGTGAATCTCTGGCTGGATCGCATCGGGCTGGACTCGCGCGAGCTGCAGCTTTCGGAGGTCTTCAATCCCGGCGCTGCGATGTCACTGGTCGGCACCATGCTGAACGGTCTCGGTGGCGTGCTGACGAACAGTTTCCTGATCCTGATTACCGTCATTTTCATGCTGCTGGAAGCAGCCGGCTTCCAGGAGAAGATCCGCTACCTCTCCGGGCGCAGCAATGACGCCGCCTTTGATGATGTCAGCCGCTTTACCGACAAGCTGCGGCAGTACATCGGCATCAAGGGCTGGATCTCGCTGGCGACCGGCGTGCTGATCACCATTGCGCTGATGATCATCGGCGTGGATTACCCGCTGCTTTGGGGCGTGCTCGCCTTCGTGCTGAATTTCGTGCCGAATATCGGCTCCGTCATCGCGGGTGTACCGCCGGTCCTCCTTGCACTCATCCAGCTTGGTCCATGGCATGCCCTGGCTACTGCAATCGTGTTCCTGGTGGTCAACGTGCTCATGGGCAACGCCATCGAACCGCGATTCATGGGCAAGGGCCTCGGCCTTTCAACACTGGTCGTCTTCCTTTCCCTGGTTTTCTGGGGCTGGGTGTTCGGTCCGGTCGGGATGCTGCTGTCCGTGCCGCTGACGATCACCTTGAAGATCGCGCTGCATTCCCGCGAGGAAACGCGCTGGATCTCCGTGTTGCTGGGCCCTGATATCCGTGCCATCGCTCGCGCCGAGGAAAGGGCGGAAGAACGGAAGGCGGAGGCCGGCGGAGAATAGGGAATTTTCCGGACCGGTTGCGGTCCAACGAAAGGCGCCATGCTCATGGCGCCACTTCACTTGCGCTGCACCACGGCGTTGCCGTTCCTGCGGGAATACTGCGTGCTTGCGGCGAATTTCGGCCCTCTTTTGGCCGACCCGATATTGGAGGAAGCATGAAAGAGCTTGTGAAGCTGCTATCCGTCGTACTGTTCGGCACGTTGCTGCTGGCTGCTTGCGAGCAGCGCAGCGAGACCGGGACGACACCGTCGCGCCTGGAGGTTGCCGATCGCATCAGCGTCGACAATATTCGCAGCCACGTGGAATTCCTGGCCGATGACCTGCTCGAAGGACGCGAAACCGGTACGCGCGGATACGATATTGCCGCGAACTACGTTGCCACGCAGTACGAACTGATGGGCCTTGAACCCGCTGGCGATGCAGGCAGTTACCTGCAGGACGTCACATTCCGTCGCGCCATCCCGGCTGGCGGTAGCGCGAGCCTGGAGATCAATGGCGAGACGCGCCCGCTGGATATTCCGGGAGATATCGTGCTGTCCGGTTCCTTCTACCAGGCCGAACAGTCTACCGCCGGTGACCTGGTCTTTGTCGGCAACGGTGTGAGTGCCCCGGAATTCGGTTATGACGATTACGAAGGCGTGGATGTTGAAGGGCGAATCGTCGTGATGATGCGTTACGGTACGGCTCCCGCCCTGCCGGAAAGCGAGCGTGCGCATTTCTCTGCGACTTCCGTGCGCATGGAAGCCGCAGCGAACAAGGGCGCGAGCGGCGTCATCTTTCTCTATCACCCGGAGTTCAAGGAACGCGCGAGCTGGGACTACATCAGCGGTGCCGTCACTGACGGTGACCTGAGCTGGGTAAACCTGGATGGCAGCGTGCCCGATGCATTGCCCGAGCTGAAGATCGTTGCACGGGCGAGTTACTCGCTTGCCGATGAACTGATGGCAACCGTTGGCGGCTGGAATGCGGTGCAGGAAAAACTGGATGCCGGCGAAGTCGCCTCGCAGGAAATTCCTGCGCACCTGGAAGCTACCGGTATCACCGAGTGGGAGGACTTCACTTCACCGAACGTTGCTGCCGTGTTGCCGGGTAGCAATCCCGATCTAGCGGATGAATACGTGCTGTACAGCGGTCATCTTGATGCCGTGGGCATGAGCAATGACGAAGAAGCCGAGGACCGCATTCGCAATGGCGCCTACGACAATGCCGTGGGCATCGGCATCATGCTCGAGGTGGCGCGCGTGTTTACCACCATGGAAGAACAGCCGGAACGCTCCATCCTTTTCCTTGCTGTCACCGGCGAAGAGCAGGGCCTGCTGGGCTCCGAGTACTGGGCCGCGAACCCGACCGTACCGCTGGACAAGGTTTCTGCAAACGTGAACCTCGACATGCCGGTGCTTACCTTCCCGCTGGCCGATGTGATTGCCTATGGCGCGGAGCATTCGGAGATGGAAGCCATCGTGCGTGAACAGGCCGCGACACAGGGCCTCGAGCTCAGCGATGATCCCTGGCCGGAGCAGCGCATCTTCACGCGCAGCGACCAGTATTCATTCGTCAAGGCGGGAGTGCCTGCCGTGTTCCTGGTGCCGGGCTGGACGTCTTCAGATCCGGACATTGATGGTGAAGCAAAGATGCGTGAATTCGAATCCGAGCATTACCACCAGCCCAGCGATGACCTGGATCGCGCCTTTGACCGTGATTCGGCCAGGCGTTTCGCCGCGACCAATTTCCTGATCGGACTGGATATCGCCAACCGCAACCGCATGGTTGCCTGGTTCAAGGGTGATTACTTTGGCGAAATGTATGGCGAGCGTTTCGTCGAAGGTGGTGCGAACAGCGGCGATGGCGGGAAGTAGCCGCAAGCTGCAACCCATGAAAAAGCCCGGCTCCGGCCGGGCTTTTTCATGCAGGTATCAGGCTTCGTCGAACTGCCGCGAGAAATAGTCCGCCAGGTATGTGTCGAAATCGCTGGTTTCCGATTCCTCGAGACGCTTGCGTTCTGCGAGCGATTCCTCGGCTTCACGCTTGTAGCGCGCGGCCAGTTCGTCCGACAGTGGTTCGGCGAGATGCGCCTGCTGGTGTTCGATCGACTTGCGCAAGGCGAATGCATTGAAGGATTCGTTGCGTTCGCGCATTTCGTCCAGCATGCGTGCCGAGGGTGTCATTTCCGGGTGGGCGGCAAGTTCACGGGTATTGTCCAGCGCACGTGAATAGCGATTGCCGTTCTCGCAACCATCGAGCAACTCGGCGACGGGACGCATGACGTCGATCATTTCCAGCACCCAGTCCTTCAGCAAGACGTCTCGACCGCCACGCTTCAGGGTCAAGCCTGGCTGGCGACCACGAATGGCAACGCGTTCCTGGTTGTAATTGATTTCCGCCTGTTCGACCGGGCGGATCATCGGGCTTTCCGTAACCAGGCAGAAGACGAGGAAGACCTCCAGGAAATCCAGCTGCTCCCGGTTGACCCCGGCCGGCTCGAAGGCATTCACATCGAGTGCGCGGACCTCGATGTATTTCACGCCGCCACGCTTCAGTGCATGCGTCGGCTTTTCACCCGAACGGGCAATGTTCTTCGGGCGAATGAAGCTGTAGTACTCGTTCTCGATCTGCAGGATGTGGTTGTTCAACTGTCGGTATTCGCCGTCAACCTTCACGCCGATACGGTCGTAATCCTTCCACGGCGTCTCGATGGCGTAGGTGAGGCTGTCCACATAGGCATCGAGGCTGTTGTAGGAAATGTTCAGTGCAGCCTGCACCTTGTTCTTGTAGCCGATGTCACTCATGCGCAGTGACGTGGCATGCGGCAGGTACAGGGTATGGCGATCGAAACGCTCGAACCCATTGAAACCTTCGGGCAGGAAGCTGCGACACACGGCAGGCGAGGCGCCGAACAGGTACGGAATGATCCAGCCGACACGCTGGAAATTGCGGATGAGCGCGAAATAGCTCGTGGTACGCAAGGCGAAGTCACTACCCTCGAAACCCGAGACGTCGCGCCATGCCGGCCAGAAAACCTCGGGCACCGAATAGTTGAAGTGCACGCCGGAAATCGTCTGCATGCGACGACCATAGCGATGGCCGAGGCCGCGGCGGTAGATGTGCTTCATCATCCCGACATTGGATGTGCCGTACCAGGCGATCGGGATTTCATCATCCGCCTCCAGGATGCACGGCATGCTGGTTGCCCAGAGCAGTTCGTTATCCAGGTTCTGGTAGACGAAACGCTGCACGTTCATCAGGTCATCGATGGTTGCCGCCGAATCCGCGAAGGGCGGCGTGATGAACTCCAGCAACGCCTCGGAGTAATCGGTGGTTATCTGCGGATGGGTCAGCGTCGAACCGAGCGCGTCGGGATGTTCCGTCAGGGCCAGGTGGCCGTGCGGGTCGACCCGCAGGCTTTCCTTTTCGAGTCCTTTCAGGCCGCCATGAAACTGGCAGTGGCCATCGGCGGAACGAAGGGCTTCAAGATGCGCGGGCTTGGGGTAGTTCAAGGTAGCCTTCCTGCAGGTTTGCGCGGGCGTGAATTATGGGGCAAGAATTCGCGGCACGAAACCACCGCGTTTGCCGGGCAGTCGAAGTACGGGCAGTCTCAACGGCGGAAAATTCGCCGACCGAACACGGCGTTCATCAGGATCGGCAATGAATCACGGATGACACTGATGCGGTTGAATACGGAGTTGTAGAGCTTTTCGTAGACGATGCCACCATTCACGATGTCGCGACCCAGGTCGCTACGGTATTCGCGAATATTCGCCATGCCATCGATCATGATGTGCAGCACTTCAAGAAGGTCATCGCTGATCGGTTGCAGTGCCTGCAGCGCCAGCTCGTCGTTGTCCTTGTCGGATTTCACCAGTGTATCCAGGTCGTTGTAGACCTGGGTGAATCGCTGCAGCATGTCATTGCGGATTTCGCAAAGTCGGTCGTAGGGCTTCGCGTATAGCGATTCATAGATGAGTCCGCGGCCACGAAGTTCCTCCGTGAGGTCCTTGCGATTGCCGCGCAATTCCTTCATGTGCTCTTTCATCATGAGCAGGACTTCCAGCAGCTCGGTACTGACCTTCGCGCGCACGGCATTCGCGCGCTTGCGATCCTCCAGCAGCATCTGCATGCGGATCTTGCGCGTAATGTCGCTGTCGATACCGCTTTCCGGAAATTCCTGCATGACTCCCACTTGCGCCTGCAGCGCGCTCAATCTTCCAGCAGGTCGAGCGTGTGCTCGACGAGTTCTTGGTCACCCGGCAGGCCGTGCCCCGGAATGACCAGCTTTGCATCGGGATAGCGCGACATCATGCGGCGCAGGCTGGTCGGCCAGGCCGGTTCGTTCGCATCCCCGGTAAATCCAAGCGAGCCGGCATAGCGTGACTTCACCATGCAGCCGCCAAACAGCACCTTCGCGTGCGGTACCCAGACAACGATGTTGTCTTCCGTGTGGCCGGGGCCCGGGTGCAGGAGCTCGATGGCCCTGTCGCCAACCGGCAACGGCAGGTCGATATCGAAGGTGTAATTCGGGGCATACCAGCCGCGCTGGCGAGCGGTATCGGCCGTATCCGCCGTGCCATAGACCGGCGTGTTGCGTTCCACGAAGGGGTCGATGCCACCGAGCCGGTCTTCGTGGGCATGCGTTATCACCAGTCGTCTTACCGGCACATCGAAATTCGCTTCCAGCCAGTCCAGCAGGTCATAACTCGCAATCGGCGTCCACGGCGCATCGATGATCGTGATGCCATCCTGCCCGACGAAGAACAGGCCGTTGGCATGCAGTCGCTGGTCGCCCAGGCTGATGTAGCTGCGGTGCATCCAGACGTCTTCATCAATTTTGAAGACATGCATTTCGGGGCTGACGACCGTCGGCTGCATGGCGCGGGCGCGCTGCAGGTACTTGATGGTCTGCTCATAATTGCCGCGCGGGTCCGCTGTAGGAACCTCGTCGGGTTCTTCCGACGCGGTCACCGGTCCCGGTGACGCCGCGAGCAGTAGTGCAAACGCGGCGAGCCAACTGCTTGCCAGCAATGTCTTCATGGCCATGCTCATGGCGAGTCTCCTTTCATGAATTCCATGCGCGCATCCATTTCGCGCAACAGCCCTTCGCGCACGCCGGGATCCAGTGCTGCCCAGTGGCAGTCATGCATCGCGCCGGCCAGCGCCCACAGCAGGTTCAATGACGCATCAACGCCACTTGCCCGTACGGCAAGATAGCTGCCGACAGGCCCGATTTCGAGCAATGCCAGGGGACAATCGAGGCCTGCCACACGCAGCCACACTGCGGAACGGGGCCCGATATTGCGACATTCCTCCCAGCTCTTCGGGAGGACAGCTGAAAGTTCGCCCATGGCGGTGCTCCTTTGTGGGACATCATACTCCATGGCTATACTGCGGCGCATGTTCCGAACGGATGATGAGGCCTGAGGTGCCGAAGGACTGGATCGCCGCCGTCGAGCGCGGCGCAACGCTGGTTACCGCCAGTGATCGCCTCTCTCGCCAACTCCTGCAGCAGTACGCTGATCACCAGCTCGCCGCCGGCCGGGAGGCGTGGCCGCGCCCGGATATCCTGCCGCAGGGCGCGTTCTGGCGCCGGCTCTTCGATCGCCTGCACGAGGATGGTGCAATCCTGTCGCAGCCTCTCGGCGCGCTAGCCACCGCCGCCTGGTGGGAGCAGGCCGTTTCGAACAGCTTCCGCGAGCAACCGCTGCTTGCCACCGCGGGTGCTGCACGCACCGCGCTGGACGCATGGACCCTGCTGCGAGAATGGCAACTTGATGCGAATGAGTTACGGGATGATTTTCTCGACGAGGCAAGGCTGTTGCACCGCTGGGGTACGGAATTCGAAGCAGAATGCGCGGCGCGCGGCTGGCTGCCGGAATACCGCCGTGCAGATGCTGTGATAGCTGCCTGCCGCGACCATCCGGAACTGGTGCCGCAGGAAATCCTGCTCGCAGGTTTCATCGACATGCCACCGGCCAGCCGTGAGCACTGGCAGCAGCTCCAGGCGCTCGGCGCTACGGTGGAAGAACTCGCCGCACCCGATCATGGTGGTGATGCCGTGCGGCTCGCCTGTGATGACACGCGCGACGAGAACCGGCGCATTGCTGCCTGGGCCGCGACAGCGCTTGCAGCAGATCCGCAACAACGCCTCGCGGTCGTGGTTCCCGACCTTGCCGGGCGACGTGACAGCCTGCGTCGGGCGCTGCTGGAGACACTGGCGCCGAACTGGTTGCCAACGCTCGATGCTGACGACCTGCCATTCAACTTCTCCCTCGGCGAGTCGCTGCTGGAAAGAGCGCTGGTTCGCCACGCCCTGGATCTGCTTGCTGCGCTCGCAGATGACAGCCTCGAATTCGTGGTCGCAGCGCGGTTGGCGCGGTCACCGTATTTCGGTCCACGTGAGGAAATCGCCGCACGTCATGAGCTCGAAGCAGAACTTCGTGCGAGGTCCTACGCGGAATTCAGCCTGCGTGATTTTTCCTACCGCGCCCGCGAGTCGCATTGCCCTGCATTCGCGCAGGCCCTTGATTCAGCGCGCGAGCGTTTCATCGAGAGTCGCCAGCAAGGCAACAAGGGCGGTCAGCGGCTTCCTTCGGCCTGGGCGCGCGAAGCGAGTCGCTGGCTGGAAGTTGCAGGCTGGTGTGGCCGTGGTGCGCGGACGCTGGACAGCCATGAATTCCAGGCGCGCGATGCGTTCACGGACCTGCTGGGTCGGCTTGCCGAACTGGATGACACCATTGGCCATTGCCGTTTCGATATTGCGCTCGGCTGGCTGCGACGGCTCGCCAGCGAAACGCTGTTCCAGCCGCGCGTTGCCGTGGCGCCCGTGCAGGTGCTTGGCCTGTTCGAAGCGACCGGCATGGCCTTCGATGCGATATGGATTGCGGGTCTCGATGACGAGACCTTGCCGGCCGCGCCGCATCCGAACCCGTTCCTGCCGCTGGCAATGCAACGCGAGCATGAACTGCCGCAATCATCAGCGGTTCGCGAGCAGGCATTTGCCGAACGTCTTTTCAACGGCCTCCTGCGTGCCGCACCGGACGTCACCTGCAGCTTTGCCCGTCTTGATGGCGATGCGGAACGTCGCGCGTCCGCGTTGCTCGATGCCCTGAACGAAGGTTCCTCGCCGGCACTGCCTGAAACACTGGCGGAATCCTGGCTGGGCAACGCCTCGCTCGAAAGCTTTACCGACACCACGGGTCCGGCACTGGACTCGGCGCGCAGCAGTGGCGGTACCGGCTTGCTGGCAGACCAGTCGGCCTGTCCGTTTCGCGCGTACGCCGCACGTCGCCTCGAAGCCGACGACTGGCCGACGCCGACGCCGGGTCCGGATGCATTGCTGCGCGGGTCACTGTTGCACGGCGTGCTGGAAATCCTCTGGCGTCGCTGGCGCGATCGCGCAGAACTCGCTCGACGTGTCGAATCCTCCGAGGTGCATGAAGACATTGCCGCGGCCGTCGATGCAGTGCTTGAAGACAGCCAGCGCCGTGAACGGTATCGCTGGCGCGACAGCCTGTTGAGCGTCGAGCGTGATCGTCTTCGGGCCGCCGTGCTGCGCTGGGTGGAATTCCATGAACTGGAGCGCCCGGATTTCAGTGTGATCGAAGTGGAAGGTCATCCGACCGATGCGCCGCCGCCGGCCAATGCCGATTACACGCGGGGTCTCGTGCACGTGCAGGCCGGGCCGCTGACCTTGCGCGGCAAGCTTGACCGTGTCGATCGTCTTGCCGATGGCAGCGAACTCATCATTGACTACAAGACCGGCAGCGCGCCCGCGCCGGGGCATTTCTTCGGCGAGCGGCCACTGGCGCCGCAGCTTCCTGCTTACGTGATTGCGCGGCGCCAGGCCGGCAAGCCGGTGCCTGCAGGTATTGCTGTTGCATCATTGAAGGCAGGCGCTGAAGGGCTGCGCGGCATCCTCAGGACCGACGACCCGGAAGCGAAATCCACCGGCATCACCGGGCTCGCACCGGTCCACAAGAGCAAGGCGGTTATTGACTGGGACGAGGCGGTCAACGGTTGGGAAAACATGCTGGAGCGGTTGGGCAGCGAATTCGCGGCAGGCCACGCCCAGGTTGATCCATTGCCGGGTGCCTGTGATTACTGCCACCTTGCACCGCTTTGCCGGATTCATGAATTGCGCGCGGCCGGCGCGCTGGAGGAGGTCGACGATGAGTGATCGCATGCCTGCCGACCAGCAGCAACGCGAACGCGCGCTCGACCCATCGCGCTCGGTGATCGTGCAGGCGCCGGCAGGTTCCGGCAAGACCGGCCTGCTCACGCAGCGCTTCCTGCGCCTGCTGGCGATGGTTGAGCAGCCGGAGGAAATCGTTGCGATCACCTTCACGCGCAAGGCCGCAGCGGAAATGCGCGAAAGAATTCTTGATGCCATGCGCGAAGCGCGTAGTGGTACGGCAGCCGATTCACCGAATCGCCAGCGAACCCGCGATCTGGCAACGGCTGCGCTAGAACGGGATGAGGATCGCGGCTGGGGCCTGCTCGGCAATCCGTCGCGCCTGCGCATCATGACCATCGATGCGTTCAACGCGATGCTGACGCGGCAGATGCCCGTGACTTCGCAATTCGGCCAGCAACCGGCGATTGCCGAAGACGGCATGACGATCTGTCGTGACGCCGCGCGTCGGCTGCTGCGTCTCGCTGATCGTGACGACGCACCTGCGCAATCGATCCGCCTTTTGCTCGCGCACCTCGATAATCGCCTCGATGATGCCACCGAGCTGGTTGCGATGATGCTGGCGAAACGTGACCTGTGGTTGCGGCATCTCGATATTCACGGACTTGATCGCGAAACCCTGGAAGCAAATCTCGCGACCGAGGTATCGCTGGTGCTCGAGGCGTTATGGCGCGAACTGCCGGCCGGCCTTCTCGACAACATCATGGAGCGTGTCGCGGTGGCGGCGAGGCTGCTTCGTGATGGCGAGTTGCTCGATGAAAAGAACGAATGGCTCCTGCCACTCGCGGAACTCGAGCGCAATCCAGAGCGGCGTGCCGACGAGCTGGATTACTGGAAGGCCATCGGTCGCTTCCTGCTGACCGCAAACGGCGAGGGCGACCTGCGCAAGCCGGGCGGCCTGCGTGCCGACGGTGGCTTCCCGCCGCCGAGTCGTGCCAAGGGCGAAGAAAAGGCTGCACGTGAACAGCACAAGGCCGCGATGGTGGAAATCCTTGCCGCCCTCGACGATGTACCGGTCGCGGTTGGTCTCCTGAAACGCGTTTCGCGATTGCCGGTGCCGCGGTACTCGGACGAACAATGGCAGGTGCTGGATGCGATCAACACGCTGTTGCCGTACGCCGTCATCAGCCTGCAGGAACAGTTTCGTGACCGTGGCGAGGTGGATTTCGCGGAGCTTGCGATTCGTGCCCGCGATGCGCTGGGCGATGAAGAAAACCCGACCGAGCTCGCGATGCGCCTCGACTACCAGGTGCGTCACTTATTAGTGGATGAATTCCAGGACACCTCGCACAGCCAGATCGACCTGTTGTTGCGCCTGACGCGCGGCTGGGAACCAGGCGATGGCCGCAGCCTGTTCCTGGTCGGTGACCCGATGCAGTCGATCTATGCCTTCCGCGAGGCCGAAGTGGGTCACTTCCTCACCGTTCGCGATATCGGGCTGGGGCCGTTACCGCTGGAATCGTTGCGACTGAATGCGAATTTCCGCTCACAGGCGGGCATTGTCGAATGGGTGAACCGCGCCTTTGGTGGCGACGCTGCGGAAGGTATTCGCGGGATATTCCCTCGTGAGGACCGGCCCGCCGTTGGCGCGATCGCGTACGAGCCGTCGACTGCCACGCATGACGCCCTGCCCGGTGCCGCGGTACAGGTACATGCCTTTGCGCCGGTGCCCGGTGACAGCGCGGCCGAACAGGAAGCAGCGCGAGTGGTCGAACTGTTGCGGGAAGCGGCGCAGGATCCCGAAACCGGAAGCTCTGCCATCCTGGTGCGCGGTCGTCGTCACCTGGTGAAGATATTGCCGGCGTTGCGCGAAGCGGGAATCCGTTTTCATGCCGTCGAACTGGAATCGCTGGAATCACAGCCGGAGATCCAGGACCTGCTGGCACTGACACGTGTCGTGATCAACCCCTCGGATGTCACCGCGCTTTACGCGGTTTGCCGGGCACCATGGTGTGGCATGACGCTGGCCGAACTGCAGGCGCTGCACGACATGGCTGCCAGCGGTGAGCGCCCGGCCTGGCAGCAGTTGCTGGACGACGAATTCCACACCTCGCTTGATTCAACGTCAGGCTCCCGGGTGCGCAGGCTTGCCGATGCCTTGCAAGGCAGCTGGGACAAGGTTGGACGCCGCAGCCTGCGCGAGCGGGTTGAAGCCGCATGGCTTGCCGTCGGTGGGCCTGCGGTGCTGCGCGAAGCGGATGAACTGGAAAACACCACATTGTTCTTCGAATTGCTGCAGCAACTCGAAGAGGCGGGCGATATCGACGATGTGAACGTGCTCGATGAACGACTCGTGTCCCTGTATGCCGCCGCGGACCCTGCAGCCGGCGATGCGGTGCAGCTGATGACGCTGCACAAGGCCAAGGGCCTGCAGTTCGACACCGTGATCATCCCTGCGCTGGACCAGGTGACCGGCATGAAGGACCGGTTGCTGTTTCACTGGATCGAACGCCCCGATGCGCAGGGGCATGACCGCGTACTGCTCGGGCCGCTGAAGTCACGACTCGACGAGGAAGGTGGCGACATCTATCGCTTCATCGAGCAGTTACGCGACGAAAAGGCGGATTTTGAACTGGCGCGACTGCTTTATGTTGGTGTCACGCGTGCCGAACGACGCGTGCAACTGCTCGGCAAGGCGCGTTTCACGAGAAATCGCGACGGCATTGCGCAACTCGCGAACCCCCGATCGGGCAGCCTGCTGGCGTTGCTCTGGGAACTACCCGAGGTGCGTAGCGCGTTCGAAGCATTGCCGCTTCCGGATGCCGACGAGGAGTCTGCTGCGGCGACACCGCTGGAACAACAGCTCAGGCGTGTTGCCGGTGACTGGTCGCCACCGCCGTTGCCCACAGGTCCGTCGCTGGCAATGAAAGGCCGCGCGACGGCCAGTGAACAGCAGGTCGTTTACGAATGGGCGGGTGATCGTGTTCGACACACCGGCACGCTGGTGCACAGGATCCTCGAGCGGATTGCGCGCGACGGAATTGCGGCATGGCCTGTCGAGCGCATCGAGAGCCTGCCCTTGCAGCAGCGGTTGCGCGCGATGGGCCTGCCCGAAGAGGAATGCGCGGAAGCGGCCGATGATGCCATGCAGGCAATCACGCAGGCCCTTTCCTCGCAGACCGGCCTATGGTTGCTGGACGCGCATGACGATGCGCGTTGCGAATGGTCGCTGGGCGGCGTCGACGAGGGCGAGCTGGTAAGCCTGTCGATCGACCGCAGTTTCGTTGATGGCGATGGCGTGCGCTGGATCATCGACTACAAGACCTCGACGCATGAAGGTGGCGATACCGAATCCTTCCTGGCCAACCAGCGCGAGCGCTACCGCGCCCAGCTGGAGCGTTACGCGCGCGTGGTCGGCCGGCTGGAAGACCGCCCGCAACGCGTGGCACTGTATTTCCCGTTGCAGGATGCCTTTATTGACTGGGAGCCCGGCGCATAGCCCGACCCTGACAAAAGGAATACACTGGAAGAATGCCAACACGATTCGACGACCAGGTAGTCATAGCGATTTCCTCCCGGGCACTTTTCGACCTGGAGGAATCGCATCGCATCTTCGTGGAAGAAGGGCTCGAAGCCTACGCGCAATACCAGATCGAGAAGGAAGACGAACTGCTCGAACCGGGCATGGCCTTTTCTCTGGTGAAGAAGCTGCTGAAGCTGAACGACGCCGGTCCGCAGAAGGTCGAGATCATCCTCATCTCGCACAACTCTGCCGATACGGGCCTGCGCATCTTCAACTCGATTTCGCATTACGATCTCGACATCAAGCGCGCTGCTTTCACCAACGGCGCATCGCCGTGGCGTTACATCGCACCGTTTGGCGCGCACCTGTTCCTGTCGCCGGAACCGAATGATGTGGTGAAGGCGCTGGATAACGGCGTTGCCGCGGCGACCATCCTGCCGGGCAAGGCGTCCGAGCCGGGCTCGGACGAACTGCGTATCGCCTTCGACGGCGACGCAGTCATCTTCTCGGACGAAGCGGAACGGATATTCAAGGAGCAAGGGCTGGCAGCCTTTGCCGATAGCGAACGCAGCGCGGCGAAAACGCCACTCACTGGTGGGCCGTTCAAGAAATTCCTCGAGGCCCTGCATCGTATCCAGAGCGAGTTCCCGCCCGACAAGGCACCGATCCGCACGGCGCTGGTTACGGCGCGTTCAGCACCGGCGCATGAACGCGTGATCCGCACGTTACGTGCGTGGGATATCCGCATCGACGAGGCGCTGTTCCTCGGTGGCATGGAAAAGACGGAATTCCTGAAGGCCTTTGGTGCCGATATCTTCTTTGACGACCAGAAAGG
This sequence comes from Gammaproteobacteria bacterium, assembly GCA_033720815.1. Lineage (GTDB taxonomy): Bacteria > Pseudomonadota > Gammaproteobacteria > Natronospirales > JAJUFS01 > JAWWBS01. The sequence continues at coordinate 23,228 of JAWWBT010000003.1, forward strand.
TCATGTCGAGCTTGCGCGCGAGCATATCGCCACCGGTCATGTGCCGCACGGCGTGGCGAACGTGGAAGTGAAGGAAGGGGAGAAGGCGGTCCGGCAGCCCAAGTAGCTGTGTGACGATGAATTGAAGACGCATGAAAAAGGCCGCCCTGGGGCGGCCTTTTTCGCTGCCGGTTTCAGAACTTGTCGGGTCGCAGTACGTTGACATCATCGCTGTACACCACGATCGCAAAATCGTCGTAATACTTCTCCTGCAGCCACTTCTCGATCGCCAGCGCCGTTTCGCGCGAGCAGATCACTTCCATGCGGATGTTGCTGTCGTAATCCCACTCGGCATCCCGCGCACCACGCGCGCCCTTGCCGCGGCATTCGGTAATTGTGTAACCGCGTGCACCGAGTTTCTGCACATCACGTACCAGGCGGTTCTCGAGCGAGCTTTCCGAGATGATGGTCAACAGTGTCCGGATATTTGCACTCATGCTTTTAACCTCCTGTAACGGAATGCGCCCAGAGGCACATCTGGTAATAAAGCGGGATACCGACAAGGACATTGAACGGGAAGGTGATGCCCAGCGATGCCGTCAATGACAGGCTCGGGTTGGCTTCCGGTACCGAGATACGCATTGCTGCGGGTACTGCGATGTAGGAAGCACTTGCTGCCAGCACTGCCAATACCGTGGTGCCGCCGACAGAAAGATCGAACAGCAGGCCGATGCCGATGCCGAACAGTGACGAGAACAGCGGCATCACGACACCGAAGACGAGCAGGAAAGCGCCGTATGTGCGTAGCGCGCTGACCCTGGCCGCAGCAATCAGGCCCATTTCCAGCAGGAACAGCGCCAGCACGCCCTTGAAGAGATCGAAGAACATCGGCTTGATCGGTTCCAGTCCTTCCGGTCCTGCAATCCAGCCAATGGCGAGGCCACCTAGCAGCAGCAGAACGCCCTTGCCCGTGAAGATTTCATGCGCCACCTCGCCCCAGTTCATGTTTTTCGACAAGCCACGGGCGAGCAGGATGCCGACCAGGATGGCGGGAACTTCCAGCACCACGAGCAGCAACGGCATGTATTGTTCGAAACTGACATCGTTGCTGGCAAGGTAGGCGATGGCGACGGCGTAGGTACCGACACTCACGGAACCGTAATGCGCGGCGATGGATGCCGCATCTGCGCGCTTGAACTTGCCGAGCTTGCGCAACACCGGGAAGGCGAACAGTGGCAGTATCAGGCCCATGGCGAAGACCGCGAGAATCTGTGGTGCCAGCTTGGCGAAGGGCTGCTGGGCAAGTTCGACGCCGCCCTTCAGGCCGATGGCGAGCAGCAGCAGGATGCTGACGAAATCATAGATCTGCGAGGGGAGGCGTAACTCCGAGCGCGCCAGGCCCGCGATGATACCGAGCAGGAAGAACAAGATGATCGGGTCTAGCATCTGGTCACTCCTTACGATTGAGTCGAATTGGATGACCCGCAGGGTCGCCGAATTCTACGTCATGTCGATGGATGGGCCAAACGCAGGGCTACCAGGCGATGTCCTCGCCATAAGGCCTGAAGCTCAGTGATGATGATGTTCGCTGGTGGGTGGCGTGTCCTGGAATTCGGCAATGAGCGTCATCGGTTGCGCTGTCCACACGCCGATGATGACCATCACCACGCCGGCGACACGCTTCACGCTGGAATTTCCGAGAAGGCTGCGCAGTTTCATGCCGGCGAGACCTGTACCGACCATTGCCGGCAGGGTGCCGATGCCGAAGGCCGCCATCAGCCCTGCTGCATGCAGGGGATCGGCTGTCACTGCGGCGGTGGCGAGCATGGCATAGGTCATGCCGCAAGGCAGCCAGCCCCACAGCAGGCCCAGCGCGAAGATTCCCTTGCCATCGAGCTCGCCGGATAGCCGTTTCACCGCGAGTGGTGAAATGCGTTTCCAGAACGCGCTACCAAGGGATTCGAAAGGCTTGAACAGGTGATTGCCGAATACCAGCGTGAGGCCGGCAATGGCAATCAGCAGGCCGGTGACGAGGCGCAAGTGGCCTGCGACGGCCTGGATGCCGCTACCCAGCACGAGCAACTGTCCCAGCAGGCCGACGATCGCGCCGGCGATGGCATAGCTGGTGACACGACCAAGGTTATAGGTCAGCGCCTGGCGAACTGGGCGACCGTGATGCTGTTTCGCCGCCAGCAGGCTGGCCATGCCACCACACATCGCGACACAGTGACCGCTACCCGCAAGCCCCGCGAGCGCCGCTGCGAGGAAGGTGAGCTCACCGTTGATCATGCTGGCGTTCCTTCCTGCTGCGGTCGCGTTTTTCCTCGTCGACGAGGATCTTCCAGGCGGGTGAATCCATGTCGTCGAACTGGCCGTTATTCACCGCCCAGATGAAAATACCCACCGCAATGGCGAGCAGCAGCACGCTCAGGGGTATGAGGACAAAGACGATTTCCATCAACCTGCTCCCGGGAGAACCCGTGACTGGCCCTGTACCTGCTTGCCAGCATGGCTGCCTGGCGTATTGCTCGCATTGACCTGTCGCAGGCGCAGGGCATTCAGCGTGACCAGCAGTGACGATGCGGACATGCCGATAGCCGCCATCCAGGGTGCGACCAGGCCGGCTGCTGCCAGTGGCAAGGCCACCAGGTTATAACCCGCGGCCCAGGCGAGGTTCTGGCGAATGACGCGACGGGTTTTCATGCCATGGCGAAGCAGTGCCGTGAGTGCTGTCAGGGGGCCGGTCAGCACGAAGTCCGCACCGGCCTGTGCCAGCGTTGCGCCGCGACTCATCGCGACGGACACATCCGCGCCGCCGAGCACCGGGGCGTCATTCAGGCCGTCGCCCAGCATCATCACGCGCCCACCGCTTTCCTGGATACGGCGAATCGCATCGAGCTTGTCCTGCGGCTGCTGGCGGAACGCCACATTCGAGATGCCGAGTTCCTTCGCTACCGCCGTTACGGCAGCCTCGCTGTCGCCACTCAGCAAGTGCACACGCAGGCCGCGACGTTGCAGGCCATGCACAACGGCGCGCGCTTCCGGTCGCAGGCGGTCTTCCAGTGCGAACCAGGCCAGCGGGCCGTCATCGTCCGCGAGTACGATCCAGCTGCCATCCATGCCGGGCGGCGTGATTGCTGCGTTGTCATCCTGCAGGGCATACGCCGGCGTGCCGATGCGGTAGCGATGGCCTTCATGCATGCCGCTCATGCCATGACCGGCGACCTGTTCGATATCGGTGAAGGCGGCTTCGTCGGCATCAAGCGTCGCGAAGGCGCGTGCCAGCGGATGGTTGGCGGCGGCTTCCAGTCCGCGTGCCAGGGCAAGGCATGTTGATTCCGGCAGCACGCCTGTTACGACACGACGGCAGATGTGCGGCTGGCCTTCGGTCAGGGTACCGGTCTTGTCGAAGACAACATCAGTAACGCCATCGAGCACTTCAAAGGCATCGGTGTTGACGGCAAGCACACCTTCGCGGGCAATCGCGCCGGTCGCAGTGGTCAGCGCGACCGGCACCGCCAGCGCCAGCGCGCAGGGACAGGTTACGACCAGTACAGCCAGCGTGATTTCGAAGGCGCGTGCAGGATCGAGGAATTCCCAGGCAATGAACGTGATGCTTGCCAGCACCAGCACGATGCCGACGAAATACTGGGCAATGCGGTCTGCCATGCGCGCCATTCGGGGGCGCGAGGCCTGTGCCTTTTCCAGCAGTCGAGTGATGCCTGATAGCAGCGTGTCACGACCGGTGCGCGTCACGCGTAGCGTCAGCGGCTTGCCGTGATTGACCGCGCCGGCGGCAAGCAGGTCGCCGGCGCGTTTCCGGACAGTCTGCGATTCGCCGGTCAACAGCGACTCATCAAGCGCTGCCGCCGCGTCCAGAAGTTCGCCATCTGCCGGCACGACGCTCCCCTGGCTGACGATCACTACCTGGTCTTTCGCAAGCTGCGCCAGCGGCAGGCTGCGTGTCGTGTTGCCTTCCTTCAGCGTTACTGTTGCAGGCAGGCTCGCCGCCATCGCGGAACCTGCCGCGGCAACCTGGTGACGTGCATTGAATTCCAGGAAGCGCCCGATCAGCAGGAAGAACACGAACATGCTCACCGAATCGAAATACACCTCGCCGCGGCCGAGCAGGGTGTGCCAGACACTGGCGGCATAGGCCGCACCAATGGCGATGGCCACCGGCACATCCATGCCCGCGCGACGGTGCGTGACATCGCGCCATGCGCCCTTGAAGAAGGGAGCTGCGGCGTAGAACACCACCGGAGTCGCGATCAGCAGCGAGACGCCGCGCAGGAAATGCCACACGCCGGTGTCCATGCCTTCGCCTGAGGTGTCGATGGCACCGATGTACATGGCGACCGCGTACATCATCACCTGCATCATGCCGAGGCCGGCAATGGCGATGCGTTTCAGGTAGCGGCGGCGTTCGTGCGAGGCTTGCTGCTCGTTGTCGTCGGGACGCAGGGGATGCGGATGGAAACCGAGGCGGTCGAGGTGTGCAAGCAGTTCGGAAAGCCGCACTGCATTCGCGTCCCATCGCAGTGTCGCGCGACCGTTCACCACGTTGAGCTGGATGTCGCAGATCGCGTTGTCATCCGCCAGGGTCTGCTCGATCAGCCAGCCGCAGGCCGCGCAACGGATATCATCGAGTTGCAGCCGGATTTCACGGAAACCTTCTGCGTCTAGCGGTGCGTAATTGTCGAGTACCGCGTTCTCGTCGAAGGCAAGCCAGTGCGATTCCGGTGCAAGCTTGTCGACCTTTGCGGAGGTTTCGCTGCGAAAGCGATAGAAATCCTTCAGGCCTGCATCAAGGATAAGGTTGGCCACGGCTTCGCAGCCGGCACAGCACACTGGACGCGGGTTACCGTCGACCGTGACGACCCGCTTCTCGTTCGGAGGAACGGGTTCGTTACAGTGATAGCAGCGTACTTGTGCAGAAGCGTTCATTTCTCTTCGTTATTGCCTGCGGGCGCGAATGACAGCAGGCGCTGGTCGGCAGCGAGTGTGTCGGTGAGGCGCCAGCTGCCGTCGCCCGCAACAAGCTGCAGGTACCAGCGGTGCGTATCGAGTGAGCCGATATTGCCGCGATAAAGGCCGGTGGCATCGCGCGAAAGGGTAGTGCTGCGATCCATGTCACTGCGCGTTGGATGGTGCAGGCTGATGCTCAATGTGTCCGGCAAGTCTTTCGCCTCGAGACGCACGGTAATGTTGCCGCTTTCATGATCCACGGCGACGCTTGCCGAAATGCCGAGCTCGGTAGCGCTGCGGTCAGCTTCGGTCACGCGATTGGCTACGAGGCCGACCTTCTGGAAGTTATCCACCACGAGCGAGTCGCTGCCGCTGTTGGCAATCATCACCGTGGCAATGCCGGCGACAACGGCGGCGAACGGCGGCAGCATCACGAGGTACGGCCACTTCTGTCGGTACCAGGGCGTGTTTTCCGGGCCTTGCTGTGTCATTACGGTATCCATTGTTGTTACTCGTTATCGCTCGTCATTCCCGGTTTTCATCATTCAACCGGCATGAAGAAACGTGAAGGTTCGATGATGGTCGTGCCCTGGTCGGAGATCATCACGAACTCGATGTCGTGGCCACCACCACGCAGGCTGTTGCGCTCGACCTGGATTCGTACGGCTACCGGCATCACTTCACCGCCGGGTACATGCACGGTGTCGGTATCGGTCTCGACGCGGGCACCGTCGATGCCGCGCACCTCGAAGGTGTAATTGTGCGGCTTCGTATCCTTGTTCATCACCTTCAGCGTGTAGACGTTCTCGACCGTGTCATCGACCACGCGATACAGCGCATTGCGATCGCGGAGGATGTCGAGGTCGGCCGGCTTGCGCAGCGCGATGCCGGTTACCCAGGCCGCAGCAAGCAGTGACAGCAGCACGGCGTAGACGATGGTTCGCGTGCGCAGCACGTGCGTGGTCTTGTGGTCCATTGCATGCTGCGTTGAATAACGGATCAGGCCACGCGGGTATTCCATCTTGTCCATCACGGAATCGCAGGCATCAATGCAGGCAGCGCATGCGATGCACTCGTACTGCAGACCTTCGCGGATATCGATGCCGGTCGGGCAGACCTGCACGCACATGTTGCAGTCGATGCAATCGCCGAGGCCGACTTCCTGCGGGTCGATGCCGCGCTTGCGGCCACCACGCGGTTCGCCGCGATCTTCGTCGTAGGCAATGATCAGCGTGTCCTTGTCGAACATAGCTGACTGGAAGCGTGCGTAAGGGCACATGTAGATGCAGACCTGCTCGCGCAGGAAACCGGCGTTGCCCCAGGTGGCGAAGGAATAGAAAAGGATCCAGAAGGTTTCCCAGGGGCCGGTATCGAAATTCACGATCTTTGCAGCCAGCTCGTCGACCGGCGTGAAGTAGCCGACAAAGGTGAATCCGGTCCACAGGGCAAACACGATCCACATGGAATGCTTGGCCAGCTTGCGCAGGAATTTCTCCCGCGTCCACGGACCCTTGTCGAGCTTGATGCGCTTGTTGCGATTACCCTCGGCCAGTTCTTCCATCCAGATGAATACTTCCGTCCATACCGTCTGCGGGCAGGCGTAGCCACACCACAGTCGGCCGGCCAGTGCAGTCACGAAGAAAAGCAGCAGCGCGGCGAGGATCAGCAGCAGTGCAAGGAAGAAGAAATCCTGTGGCCAGAAAACGAGGCCGAAAATATGGAACTTTCGTTCCGGCAGGTCGAAGAGCACGGCCTGGCGACCGTCCCAGTTGATCCACGGCAGGATGTAGTAGAGGCCGAGCAACGCAAACACCGCGAGCTTGCGCAACGACTGGAAGCGGCCCTTGATTTCGCGTGGGTAGACCTTCTCGCGTGCGACATACATGGAGTCGCCACTGTCATCCTTCTGGAAAAGGCGGGTCAGGAAGCCGAAGCGTTTCATTGCAGTGTCGAACCTCGCGATGCGGGTTGCGGGTGGAACGGATGTCGCTCGTTGCTGCCTAGCGCGGCCTTGTCATCGTTGCCGGCGCGGGTGCAGTTCCAGCGAGCGCAGCAGGAACATGCTGATCACGCTGGCACCGGCGGTCAGTGCCCAGAGCATGAAGAAGCCCAGTGTGTAACCGGCGAAGCGAGTCAGTTCGAAGGGAAAAGTGGCAGCCTGCGCGAGGACCACCGGATCAAAGGTGGCGAAAAACAGCATGGTCGCCACCGCCGCAACGGCGAATGACGACCAGCCGATGATGATGGCGCGCAGCAGCCACGCCGGAACCGCCGGTGTATCGTGACCGCTGCCTCCCATCATTCGTCTCCTTTCTGCTTGCCGAGACCATAGACGTAAGCCGCTACCACGCGGATTTCGTCATCGCTCAGCAGCTTGTCGTGTGCCGGCATCTGGCCCTGGCGGCCGTTGCGCACGCTCTTGCGAATATCATCGTAGGCGCCGCCGTACAGCCAGGTGTCATCGGTCAGGTTCGGCGCACCGAGTGCAATATTACCCTTGCCCTCGACACCATGACAGGCGGCACAGACCGTCTTGTAGCGCTGCTCACCCGGGCCAACCAGCGCGGCCATTGCCTGGTCCGGTTCGCGGCCATTGAGCTGCCATACGTAAGCCGAGACTTCGGCAATGCCCTGCTCGCCGCCGAGTGCGCCACCCAGTGCGGGCATCACGCCATTTCGACCATTGCGGATGCTGGTGAGAATCTGTTCCGGCTCGCCGCCGTACTGCCACGCATCATCGGCAAGGTTCGGAAAGCCCTTCGCACCGCGACCGTCCGAGCCGTGGCAGACGGCACAGTTGTTGGCAAAAATGCGGTTGCCCACATCCATGGCTTCATCGTTCTGCGCGAGCGCAGTAACGCTCATGCCGTCGAACTGCGCATAGAACTCGGCCTGGCGTGCCTCGATACGTGCCGACTCTTCCTCGTAGCGTTTTTCCTGCGTCCAGCCCAGTGTACCTTCGTAATTGCCGAGGCCCGGGTACAGGATCAGGTAGACGCCGGAGAAAATGATGGTGATGTAGAACAGCCACAGCCACCAGCGCGGCAACGGGTTGTTCAGTTCCTGCAGGTCACCATCCCAGGTGTGGCCGGTCGTCTCGGTCGTGGTCTGCGACGGACGGCTCCTGGAAGTCCACCACAGCAGCCACACGCAGCCGAGGATGTTGCCCACGGTCAGGACGATGATGAATATGCTCCATCCGGTGCTCATTTCCGGTCTCCTTCTTCGTTTCCTTCCTGCCCATTACCTTCCGGATCAGCGCGGAAGGGGAGGTTCGCCGCTTCCTCGAAGTCATGCTTGCGCTTGCTGCTCCAGGCCCAGGCCCAGACACCAATGAAGGTGAGCATGACGACGAGGGTGATCAATCCACGAATCGTGTTGATGTCCATGGCTTATCTCCCGTTATTCGCGGTGCCGAGCACCTGCAGGTAAGCGATAAGGGCTTCCATTTCCGTCTTGCCCTTTACGGCTTGCTCTGCATTGGCAATCTGCTCGGCCGAGTAGGGCGCGCCGAGCATGCGCATGACTTCCATCTTGCGCTGCGTGTTCTCGCCGGTGAGCGTGTTGCGGTCCAGCCAGGGGAAGCCCGGCATGTTCGATTCCGGCACCACGTCGCGCGGGTTGATCAGGTGTATGCGATGCCATTCATCGGTGTAACGACCACCCACGCGAGCGAGATCCGGGCCGGTACGCTTCGAGCCCCACTGGAACGGGCGGTCGTAAACGAATTCACCGGCAACCGAATACGGCCCGTAACGTTCCGTTTCCGAGCGGAAGGGCCGGATCATCTGCGAGTGGCAGACGTAGCAGCCTTCTCGCACATAGATGTCGCGACCTTCCAGTTGCAGCGCGGTGTACGGCTCCAGGCCTTCTACCGGTTCGGTCGCAGAGGTCTGGAACATCAGCGGTACGATTTCCGCGAGGCCGCCGAAGCTGATGACGATGGCAATCAGCACCGCCATCAGGCCGACATTCTTTTCTACCTTGTCGTGCTTCATCTCTGTCTCCTTCAGGCGTGGGCCGGGGCGGCTTCAGCGGCCGGGGCCGGGCGCACCGTCTTCCAGACGTTGTAGGTCATGATCAGCATGCCGACGAGGAACAGCAGGCCACCCAGCAGGCGTACCGCGTAATACGGGTAGGTCGCCTCGAGGCTTTCGATGAAGCTGTAGGTCAGCGTGCCGTCGTCATTCACTGCACGCCACATCAGGCCCTGCATCACGCCGGCGATCCACATCGAGGCGATGTAGAGCACCACGCCGATGGTGGCGATCCAGAAATGCACGTCGATCAGTTTCGTCGAGTACATGCCGTCGCGGCCCCAGAGTTTCGGGATCAGGTGGTACATCGAGCCGAAGGTGATGAAGGCGACCCAGCCCAGCGCACCGGAGTGCACGTGGCCAATCGTCCAGTCGGTGTAATGCGACAGCGCGTTCACCGTCTTGATCGACATCATCGGGCCTTCGAAGGTCGACATGCCGTAGAAGGAGAGCGACACGATCAGGAACTTGAGGATCGGGTCGGTGCGCAGCTTATGCCAGGCACCGGAGAGCGTCATGATGCCGTTGATCATGCCGCCCCAGCTCGGTGCGAGCAGGATCAGCGAGAACACCATGCCCAGCGACTGTGCCCAGTCGGGCAGTGCGGTGTAGTGCAGGTGATGCGGGCCGGCCCACATGTAGATCGCGATCAGTGCCCAGAAATGCACGACCGACAGTCGATACGAGTAGATCGGGCGTTCGGCCTGCTTCGGCACGTAGTAGTACATCATGCCGAGGAAGCCCGCGGTCAGGAAGAAGCCGACCGCGTTGTGGCCGTACCACCACTGCACCATCGCATCCACCGCGCCCGAGTAGATCGGGTAGGACTCCGTCCAGGAAACCGGGATGGCCAGGTTGTTCACGACGTGCAGCACCGCGATGGTCACGATGAAGGCGCCGTAGAACCAGTTCGCCACGTAGATGTGCTTCACCGTGCGCTTCATGATGGTGCCGAAGAACAGCACGGCGTAGGCCACCCAGACGACCGTGATCAGCAGGTCGATCGGCCAGATCAGCTCGGCGTATTCCTTCGACTGCGTCATGCCCAGCGGCAGGGTGATGGCCGCGGCAACAATCACTGCCTGCCAGCCCCAGAACACGAAGGCTGCCAGGCCGTCCGAGATCAGGCGAACGCCGCAGGTGCGCTGCACCACGTGCAGCGAGGTACCGATCAGCGCGCTGCCGCCAAAGGCGAAGATCACCGCATTGGTATGCAGCGGGCGCAGGCGGCTGTAGGTCAGCCACGAGGTATCGAAATTCAGCGCCGGCCAGAGCAGCTGCGCGGCGATGATGACGCCGACGAGCATGCCGACCACGCCCCAGAGCACCGTCACCAGCGCGAACTGGCGTAGTACTTTTTCGTTATAGGCGGGTGTTTCCATGACGGACAGGTCTCCCGATGTGAATGCCCAGAATGCGGACGGGATTGTCGATTCCGGCACCCGCTACCGCATTGACATGGGTCAAATGGATGCAGGTTGACCCGTTAACCGTAGTCGAAACTGCTTGACCTGTGTCAATGCGACCCGTCGGGATTGAGCGGAGAATGCCCAACATGCGGAAGATGCCGGGGAGAGGCAGTTGCCGCGGAACGCTGTAAGAACCTATTACAGGTGCATGATGCAAAGCCAAGTCCGATTCGATGCCGACCTGCTGCGCCGCTACGATATCAGTGGTCCGCGCTACACCTCGTACCCCACTGCGTTGCAGTTCAGCGAGGATTTCACTGCGGAAGACTACCGTGAGGTCGCGCTGGCAACGAACGACGACCCGATACCGTCGCCGCTTTCACTCTACGTGCACGTGCCGTTCTGCCACAGCCCCTGCTTCTACTGTGGCTGTAACCGGATCATCACGCGCGACCCCCTGAAAGGGCAGCTCTACCTTGAGCGCCTGTATCGGGAATTCGAGCTGCAAGGCGAGCTGTTTGACCCGGATCGCAAGGTAGAGCAATTGCACCTGGGCGGCGGTACGCCAACCTTCCTCGAGCCGGAACAGCTTGAGGCGATGCTGGACAGCATGGGCCAGCATTTCTCGCTGAGCAGCGCCCCGAGCCGCGAGTTCTCCATCGAGATCGATCCCCGCACGGTGTCGCCGGATATCGTCAAGTCGCTTGGCGAGATCGGCTTCAACCGGGTCAGCCTCGGCGTCCAGGATTTCGACCGCAAGGTCCAGGAGGCGATCAACCGCATCCAGGATATCGGTCCGACGCTGGAACTGATCGAGGCTTCGCACGCGGCCGGCATGAATTCGGTCAACCTGGACCTCATCTACGGCCTGCCGTTCCAGTCGGTGGAGGGCTTCGGCCGCACGCTGGACCATGTCATCGCTGCCAAGCCGGACCGCCTGGCGGTCTACAGCTACGCGCACCTGCCGCGGGTCTTCAAGGCACAGAAGCAGATCGACGAGCAGACACTGCCCAGTGGCGACACGAAGCTGGCCCTGCTGGAGCTGGCCATCAACAAGCTGACGTCGGCCGGATACATCTATGTCGGCATGGACCACTTTGCCCTGCCGGATGACGAGCTGGTCGTCGCACAGCAGAAAGGCGAACTGCACCGTAACTTCCAGGGCTATTCGACCCGTGCCGAACTCGACCTTGTCGGGCTTGGCATGAGTTCCATCGGCAAGATCGGTGATACCTACAGCCAGAACCGCAAGGACATCATCGGCTGGCAGGGCGACCTGGATGCGGGTCACCTCCCGGTCTACCGCGGTGTGAGGCTGACGACCGAGGACCGCCTGCGTCGCGAGATCATCGGGCAGGTGATGTGCAACAACCGCTTGCGCTTTGCGGATATCGAGGCCCGCTGGCAACTGGATTTCGAGCGTCACTTCGCCAGCGAGCTCGAGCAGCTCGGACGCCTTGCAGAAGACGGGCTCATCGCCATGGATGAAAAGGGTTTCGAGGTCACACCGGCCGGGCGCCTGCTGATCCGCATCGTTGCGATGACATTCGATGCCTACCAGCCCACGTTGCTGGATGCGCGGGATCGCTTTTCGAAGGTGATCTGAGCGGTTACTGGTCAATAATTGGCCAGTGGCGAGGAATGGGATCGAGTTCCCCTTTGGAACCGTTCTTGATGCAGGGTAGAATGACGGCGTCCAACAGGGAGGACGCCCATGGCCCAGCCCGAAGCAAATGCCAGCCAGCCGCTGGAAGCCCGACTCAAGAAGCGGTGCAGCAACTGTTCCCTTTCCGAACTCTGCCTGCCCATGGGTCTCGACAGGATTGACGTCGAGCAACTCGACGATGTCGTTGACCAGTCCTCACCGATGCACGCCGGGGATCACCTTTACCGCAAGGGCGACGGGTTCAAGGCCCTCTACGCAGTGCGCTCGGGTTACCTCAAGACCTATATCGTTGACGAGACCGGCCGTGAGCAGGTGCTCGGGTTCTACCTGCCGGGCGAACTGGTCGGTCTTGATGCCATCTATCCCGAAAAGCACCAGTGCAACGCCGTTGCGCTCGATACGGCGACGGTTTGCGAACTGCCGTACGAAAAGCTTTCCGATCTTGCAGAGCACCTTCCCAGCCTGCAGAAGCAGATGTTCCGGCTGCTGTCCAAGGACATCACCTCCAGCCAGGCGCTGACGGGTGACTTCACCGCGGAGGAGCGGCTGGCAGCGTTCCTGCTCGGCATGTCCGCACGATTGAAGGTGCGTGGATATTCACCGACCCATTTCCTGCTGGCGATGCCGCGCCGGGATATCGCCAACTACCTGCGCCTCGCGACGGAAACCGTTAGCCGGGTGTTCAAGCGATTCCAGAAGGAAGGCCTGATCGAGGTCGACCGCCGCGATATTCGCCTGCTCGACCTGGAACGGCTTGACGCGATTTCCCGCTGCGTACCGCGCTGATCCTGTCGAAGGTCCCAACGAAAAACGCCGTCGCAATCGCGACGGCGTTTTCGTGTGAGTCGGTTATCCGGTTCAGGGATTCAGGCGGGTGATGTCCCAGTTGCCGTCTTCGTCCTTTTCATAGCGGAAGCGGTCGTGCAGCCGTGCTTCGCCGTCGCGCCAGAATTCGAAGGCGTGCGGTACGAGCCGGAAACCACCCCAGTGCGGCGGGCGGGGGATTTCCTTGCCTTCGAAATCCCGCTCGAACATCTTTACGCGTTCTTCAAGCTCTTCACGTGATTCGAGGGGGCGGCTCTGCACCGAGGCCCATGCGCCGAGCTGGCTCATGCGACCGCGCGACGCGAAGTAGCCATCGGATTCGATGGCGGAAATCTTTTCCACCTCGCCCTCGATGCGCACCTGTTCCCTGCGGTTCGGCCACCAGAACAGCAGCGCCGCTTTTGCGTTCATGCCCAGCTCGTCGGACTTGCGGCTGCCGTAATTGGTGAACCACACGAACCCCTTGTCGTCGTATTCCTTCAGCAGCACGATGCGCGCGGAAGGCTGCCCCTCGGGCGTGGCGGTGGCGAGCGTCATGGCAGTGTCGTCGCCGACGGCGACCTTGCGGGCCTCTTCGTACCAGCGGGTAAATTGCTCTACCGGGTTCGGGTCGAGATCGGATTCGCGCAGCGGGTCAGCCATTGTCGAAGCTCCTGGCGGTCTGGTGAATGACGTCAGAAAGGAAATCGCAGTAACGGTCGATGTAGTTGATCCCGTTCTCGTTGTCGATGAGCCACGGGTTCATCAAAGTATGCCGCAGGATGAAGATCCTGTCCTCCCCGTCAGTATCCGAAATCCCGAGCAGGTCGAGGCAGCGCTGGAATTCCTTCTCGCCAAGGCCACGCCGCGTCAGCGTGGTATATGACCCGAAGAATTCCCGGCTCTGCACGGGTCGCGAGGCATCGACCTTCATCTGCGAGAAAACCTGGCGCGCGAACTGGTTCAGCACTTTCAGCGAGGCATTGCCGCGCGGGTTGAGGGCGATACAGATCAGGTTGCTGTCGGGCTCGAATGGAATGGCCAGTTGCGCGACATCGCCAACCTGCTCGGCAAGCCCCGGGACGCGATCATAGAAATACTCGGTGGCATGCACCGTTTCTTCGATGATTCGCCCCAGGTGCGCGCGGTCCGGCGGCATGACGGTGTGGCTGACAAAGACGCCCGCCGCTGCGGCGCCCGGTTTTGACCCCTCGAGAATGTAGCGACCGAGGGCGCGGAACTTGTCGCGGTAACCCGGCTGCGCGCGTGCGGGGTCAAAAACGTAATCCGCCGACTGCGCAACGAAATCCATCATGCGCTGGTCACGGAAGACGACAGCTCCCGCACCGAAGGGGACGAAGCCGAGCTTGTGCGGATCGATGGTGATGGATTCCGTTTCTGCCAGCGCGCGAAACGCTGCATGCACGCTCTCGCTGGGAAAATACTTGAAGCCACGACGCACTTCGCGCTGCGAGGCGAGGCTGCCGTCCGGCTTGCGAAACAGGCTGGCAAGGTAGCCGCCCCAGGCCGCATCGATATGGATTGGCAGGTACTGGTCGTGCCGCAGGCGGGAATCGCGTTCGGCCACGAGTTCGTGGATCGGGTCGATGGTGCCGAATTCCGTGGTGCCAAGTACGCCGACGCATTCCAGCACCGCAACGCGTTTTTCCGCCAGCTCGTCCAGGGTCTTGCGCAATGCTGCGACGTCCATGCGCATGCCGCGCTCCGGGATCACGCGGACGTTTGCCGAACCCAGGCCGATCAGTTTTGCACCCTTTGACCATGAATAATGCGCCGTGACCGGCACCAGTATCACGGGCGGGTTCCAGTCCGGATGGCGACGCTGGAATTCCGCCCAGCCCAGGCTTTCAACACGTTCCGATTCCACACGCTCCAGCCACTGCTCGGCAGCGGTATTGGGCATCGACTCCAGTTTTTCCAGCAACTGTTCGTAAAGTGCGATGACCTGTCGATAGGGAAGGTTGGCCAGCCGCCAGGTATCGGCATCGCGTAGCGCGCTGCCATCTTCGAGACGGACATCGGGAGCATCGCCTGCATCGCGCAGTGCCGCCGCCAGTGCCAGCGGGTAGTGGCGGATCGCTCGCATCACGTGGAGCGATTCGTAATTGGCGACCGTGCCGCCGCCCGTGAGATGGCCGAAAGCGCAGTCCGGCCGGGTTTCGTCATCTTCGTAGCCCACCATGCGCGCCAGTTGCAGTCCTGCTGAAATTTCCATGTCCAGCGTTACAGGTGCCGCTTCGTCGACCACGTTGTTCGGGTTGTAGGGCACCGTCATCAGTTGCGCGATCAATGCGGGCAACAGGGTGTCGGAGGCCATGTGGCCGATGTAGCGCGGGCTGGAAAACGGCACCGAGTGTTTCAGCGCGGCACTCAGCTTGTGCAACTCGTGGGTCATGCGCCCGACGAACTGCTGGTACTCGGGGTCGCTGCTCGCCATCGTCGGGATCGCCGGCGGGTCTTCCGGGTGGAAATTCCGGCGCCAGTAGACATGGTCCCGCAGGAATTCCGTCAGGACCTTTTCCAGCAGGTCGTTGTTCTCGCCGTAGGGCCCGAGAAAGAGCGGGTAGAGATGCTTCTTCGTCATGCTCGTCAACCAGTTGATGTGCGATGCAGGGATTCTGCGGCAGCCAGGCATTTGCCGCCTTGATCAAAGTCATCTCTGACTTGATTGGTATCAAGGCGGGCCTGGTGCGTTGGGACTAGTCTGGCACCATTCCCAGACCCTAGCGGAGGATCGACATGAAACAGGGTAACAAGACCGCTCTCATCGGACTTGCCGTAGCTGGCCTGCTGGTCACCGGTGGTGCCGCTGCTGATGAAGAGGACAGGGCGTGGTCACTGGACCTGCGCTACAGGCTTGAGTCCGTCCAGCAGGACGGACTGCCGGACGATGCGTTGGCAAGTACCTTGCGTACGCGACTTGGCCTGGCCAGCCACGAGTGGAAGGGCTGGCAGGGATTCATCGAATTCGAAGATGTGCATGTCGTTGGCATTGATGACTACAACAGCACGAAAAACGGGAATGTCACCTATCCCGTAGTGGCTGATCCGGAAGATACCGAACTGAACCAGGCGTACCTCGCCTATGGCCTGGACGACGGCCAGGCGAAGATCGGTCGGCAACGCATCAACCTCGGGAACCTGCGTTTCTTCGGTGCCGTCGGATTCCGCCAGAACGAACAGACATTCGATGGCGCACGGTTTGCCGGCACATTCGGTGATCTCTCCATGGATGTTGCCGTGCTGACTCGCGCCAACCGCATTTTCGGTGCGCACCATCCGAACCCGGCACTGGCCAATACGGACATGCAGACCTTCTACATCGACCTTGAGAATTCCTTCGGTGACGTCAGCGTTGGCGGCTTCGTGCATGGCATCGATCTCGATGACAGCCCGGGGGCTTCCCACCAGAACATCGGCCTGCGGGCTTCCGGCAAGCATGATGTCTTCGACTGGCGCGCGGAATTTGCGCAGCAGTCGGATTATGCCGATGGCAGCGCCATGATCGATGCCGATTACTATCGCGTCGACCTTGGCTACAGCCTGGAAGGATGGCGCCTGGGGATTGCGCAGGAGTTGCTCGGTGGTGATGGCAATTATGCTTTCCAGACGCCGTTCGCCACCTTGCACAAGTTCAACGGCGTGACCGACAAGTTCCTCTCGACGCCTGCCACCGGCCTGGCGGATACGGAAGTGAACGTGAAGGGCAAGCTGGGTGACTGGACGCTCGGCGCTGCCTGGCACCAGTTCGATTCCGATGTCGGCTCGTTGAACTACGGCAGCGAGTTCAGCGTGTTCGCATCGACAAGGCTTGGTGACTACACGGATTTCTCGGTCAAGCTGGGTGATTACAGCGCCGAGGATTACGCGACGGATACGACCAAGGTATGGGTCACGTTAGGCATGCACTTCTGACACTTGTCCTGTCGGTGGGCGGCACCCTGGCGGGTGTCGTCCCTGGCATGGCGTCCCCGGAATCCGTGGTCAACGAACGCCTGCCGGTTTCTCGCGCGGAAATCGAGGCGCGCTGGGGTATAGATTGCGAATCCGCCATCGGCCAGCTGCGGGGAGTCATTCTCGGGGACGCGGATATTGCCAAAGAAAGGCTGGATTCCCTGGCAGCCGAGATCCGTCTCTGTGCCTTTCTCGACCAGGCCCATGGTCCGGGAAAAATCGATTACTTCCGCATTGCGCAACACATGAACGCATGGCGCTCGTGTACCGACGATTGTCCGGTGGCCGCCGGGGAGTTGCGGTCATTGCTGGCCGGCCTTGATATGAATCAAGGCGAAATTCCCTGAACAGGAGTGCAATTCAGGCAAGGAATTCCAGATGACCCGGAGGGGATAACCATGCGCAATTCAAAGATATTAAGGCGCGCCGCGAGCATAGCCGGCATAGCCGTAACTGCCCTGGCAATGGCCGGGCAGGCGGTGGCCGATGACGACGGCAAGGCGGCCTATGAAACCAACTGCGGAGCCTGCCACCAGGCGAACGGCCAGGGTGTGCCCAACGCCTTCCCGCCGCTGGCCAAGTCCGATTACCTGATGGCCGATGAAGAACGCGCCATCGCGACGATCATCCGTGGCATGACCGGTGAAATCACCGTCAACGGCAAGACCTATAACGGCATGATGCCGCCGATGGGGCACCTTGATAATGAAACCATTGCCGACATTCTTACCTATGTCCGCAACAGCTGGGGCAACTCGGGCGGTGAGACGACCGAAGACGAAGTAAAGGTCGTGCGTGCCGAGCTGGAAGGCAAGCCAATGGGCGAAGAGGAACAGCGCCATCCCGGCGTGAATGAGTCCGCCATGGCTTATGAAGGCGCACCGTCGAGCATGAAGGATGGTGTGAAGATGCACATCACGCCGGGCGCGCCGCCGGTCACCGAAGCGGAATTCGCAAAGGCGACTGAAATCTTTTTCGAACGTTGTGCCGGCTGTCACGGCGTGTTGCGCAAGGGCGCAACAGGCAAGCCGCTGACTCCGGATATCACCCAGGAAAAGGGTACGGATTACCTGAAGGCATTCATCAATTATGGTTCGCCGGCAGGCATGCCGAACTGGGGCACCTCGGGCGAGTTGTCCAATGAGGAAATCGAGCTGATGGCACGCTTCCTCCAGCACGAGCCGCCAGAGCCGCCGGAATTCGGCATGGCAAAGATGAAGGAGACCTGGAAGGTAATCGTGCCGCCGGAGGACCGTCCGACGCGCAAGATGAACTCGTACAACATCGAGAACATTTTCGGTGTGACCTTGCGAGACGCCGGTGAGGTGGCGCTGATTGATGGCGATACCAAGAAGATCATCAATATCATCAAGACCGGCTACGCCGTGCACATTTCGCGTCCGTCGCATTCGGGACGGTATCTCTACACCATCGGTCGTGACGCCAAGGTCGACCTGATCGACATGTACATGGATCCGCCGCAGAAGGTCGCGGAGATCAAGATCGGCCTGGAAGCACGCTCGGTGGAAACCTCGAAATACAAGGGATACGAGGACAAGTATGCAATCGCGGGCGCCTACTGGCCGCCACAGTACGTGCTCATGGATGGCGACACGCTGGAACCGAAGAAGATCGTTTCCACGCGGGGCATGACGGTTGATACCCAGGAATACCATCCGGAGCCGCGCGTTGCCGCAATCGTGGCCTCGCATGAACACCCCGAGTTCATCGTCAACGTGAAGGAAACCGGCAAGATCCTGCTGGTCAACTACGAGGATATCGATAACCTCAAGGTAACGACCATCGGTGCTGCGCCGTTCCTGCACGATGGCGGCTGGGATCGGACGCACCGTTATTTCCTGACTGCAGCCAACAAGTCGAACAGGATCGCGGTGGTTGATTCGCGCGACCAGGAACTGGAGGCCTTGGTCGAGGCACACGAGATTCCGCACCCGGGTCGCGGTGCCAACCTCATCGATCCGGAATACGGCCCGGTGTGGGTGACCAGTGCCCTGGGCAATGCCGACATCACTTTCATCGGTACGGATCCGGAAGGACATCCCGAGAATGCGTGGAAGGTAGTCCGTACGCTGGAAGGACAGGGTGGTGGCTCGCTATTCGTGAAGTCACATCCGACATCACATCACCTGTACGTCGATACGCCGTTGAATCCTTCCGAGGCAATCAGCCAGTCGGTGGCGGTGTATGACGTCAATGACCTGGATGCCGGCTACAAGGTGCTGCCGATTGCCGAATGGGCGGACGTTGGCGAAGGACCGAAGCGCGTCGTGCAACCCGAGTTCAACAAGGCGGGTGACGAAGTATGGTTCTCGGTCTGGAACGGCAAGGAGCAACGCTCTGCCATTGTCATTGTCGATGACAGGACGTTGACGCTGAAGAAGGTGATCAAGGACAAGAGCATCATTACACCGACCGGCAAGTTCAACATCCATAACACGGTGAATGACATCTACTGAGTACCCCTCGATGCATCTTACCCCCGGATGCATCCCCTCTCGCGGCGGGCTTCGGCCCGCCGTTTTTTATTTCCATCCAGTCCCCATGATTTAAATCATTAGCATCCGGCTCCGGATTAATTAACCGTGGTGAAAACATAGGGAAACAGACGGGGGTCGCGGCATGGAGGGGAAATCTGGGGTGGCC
>JAWWBT010000004.1:0-40784 GCA_033720815.1 Gammaproteobacteria bacterium
CAGTCCAGCCGATTGGATTCACCGGTACCGCGCTGGTCGACGAGCAGAATCGGCCGTTGCTGGCGAATCTTCCCGAACGCCGCGGCGACGCCAGGGACGCTTTCCAGCGCCGACTGGCCCGGCCCGCCGGCGATGAATACCAGCGGCTCCGCCGCGGGTTCATTGGTCTTCGCCTTCAACCACGCGAGTTTCAGGTCGATCTGTCGGCCTTCCGGCGCGTCGGGATTCTCGGCGACCGTGAAAGTGGCGCATTCCGCGGCCAGGCGATTACCGCCGTCCGCGCCAAGGCGGCAAGGCTCGAAATCCAGCGATGCACCGGGCACCGCAGATACGAGCATCGCCGCCAGCAGGCTGGAGCTGAGCATGTCTGATTTCCTTCGAAGTACTGGTTCGCGGCAGGACGCCGCAGAACTCCCCCGACCCGCATTGTTTCGGGCTACCGCCCCTGCGTCAAACCGCCACGGCGAGTGTGGCGCAAAATTGCCCAGTTGCCGGGCAAGCGCGTAGAATACGCGCCTCGCAAGCAAGCTGATGTCGAGGATCCGAATCAATGAGCCGACGTTTTGACGTCATCGTGGTTGGCGGTGGACACGCCGGTACCGAGGCCGCACTGGCCGCGGCACGGGCGGGTGTGCGCACGCTGTTGCTCACGCACAATCTCGACACGCTGGGCCAGATGAGCTGCAACCCGGCGATCGGCGGCATTGGCAAGGGTCACCTGGTCAAGGAAATCGATGCGCTGGGTGGTGCGATGGCGCGTGCCACCGACCGCGCCGGCATCCAGTTCCGCACCCTCAATGCCCGCAAGGGCCCGGCGGTGCGCGCGACCCGCGCACAGGCCGACCGAGTGCTGTACCGCCAGGCGATCCGCGGCATGCTGGAAAACCAGCCCAACCTGACGCTGTTCCAGCAGGGCGTGGACGATCTCATTGTCGAAGGTGAACGCGTGGCGGGCGTGGTCACCACGATGGGCCTGGAATTTCGCGCCCCGACCGTCGTATTGACCGTGGGCACCTTCCTCGGCGGGCGCATCCATGTCGGTCGCACGCAGCAGTCCGGTGGTCGGGCCGGTGACCCGCCGGCTAACGCGCTTGCCGAGCGCCTGCGCGCGTTGCCGTTCCGGGTTGATCGCCTGAAGACGGGCACCCCGCCGCGCGTCGATGGCCGCACCCTGGATTTCTCGAAATTCGACATCCAGCACGGCGATGACCCGCGCCCGGTCTTTTCCTTCCTTGGGTCGCGCGACGAGCATCCCGAGCAGTTGCCCTGCCACATCGCGCGCACCACGGAACGCACGCACGACATCATTCGCGAGCACATGCACGAATCGCCGATGTTCACCGGCGCGATCGAGGGTGTGGGCCCGCGCTACTGCCCGTCGATCGAGGACAAGGTGCAGCGCTTCGCCGACAAGGATTCGCACCAGATCTTCGTCGAGCCGGAAGGCCTGACCACGCACGAGATCTACCCGAACGGCATATCCACCAGCCTGCCGTTCGAGGTGCAGGAGGAATTCGTGCGTTCCATGCCCGGTTTCGAGCACGCGATGATCACGCGACCCGGTTATGCGATCGAATACGATTTCTTCGACCCACGCGACCTGAAACATTCGCTGGAAACGAAATTCATTGGCGGCCTGTTCTTCGCCGGGCAGATCAACGGCACCACGGGTTACGAGGAAGCCGGCGCACAGGGCCTGCTGGCAGGCATCAATGCCGCGCTGCAGGTACAGGAAAAGGATGCCTGGTATCCGCGCCGCGACGAAGCCTACCTTGGCGTGCTGGTCGACGACCTTGTGACGCAGGGCACGCTGGAGCCGTACCGCATGTTCACCTCGCGCGCCGAATACCGCCTGCTGCTGCGCGAGGACAATGCCGACCAGCGCCTCACCGGTGTCGGCCGTGATCTCGGCCTGGTTGACGACGTTCGCTGGCAGGCGTTCAGCGAAAAGCAGGACGCCGTGAAGGAAGGCGAGGACTGGCTCGCCGCCCTGCTGGTGAAACCGAACGACATCGATCCTGCTGTTGCCAACGAGATTCTCGGCGGGCCGTTGTCGAAGGAGCAGAAGGCGGTCGAGCTCCTGCGTCGCCCGGAAGTGCATATCGACGGCCTGATGCGCCTGCTGGGCGACCGTGCGCGCGATTTCGCGCCGGAAGTGGCCGAGCAGCTGGAAATCAACGCGAAGTATTCGGGTTACGTGGATCGCCAGAAGCGCGAGATCGCATCGAACCTGAAGCAGGAAACCCAGCCGTTACCCGCGGATTTCGATTATTCGACGGTGCCGGGGCTTTCCAACGAAGTGCGGCAGAAGCTTGCCGAAGCGCGGCCGGAAACGCTTGGCCAGGCCGGGCGCATTCCCGGTGTGACACCCGCTGCGGTGTCGCTGTTGCGCGTGTACATCAAGAAGCAGTCCCTGCAGCGCCGAAGCGCGTAGCGGATCAAGCTGGAAGCCGTGCCTATCGGCTATGCTGTCGATATGGGTCCGATTCGCACACTCTCTCTTGTATTCCTGTGTGGCTTCCTGCTTGCCTGCGAGCCGGCTGGCGAACAGCCGCGTACGTTACGCATCGGCAACGCCGCCGAGCCGGCTACCCTTGACCCGCATACCGCGCACGGTGTGCCTGCGAGGAACATCCAGCGCGACCTGTTCGAAGGCCTGCTTCGAGAAACCGCCGATGGTGGTTACGAACCCGGCGTGGCAGAACGCTGGACGGTGAGCCCGAATGGGCTCAAGTACACCTTCCACCTTCGTGACGATGCGCGCTGGTCGAATGGCGACCCGGTTACCGCCGGGGATTTCGTTTTCAGTTTTCGCCGTGCGGCATCTCCTGGCACCGGTGGTGTGGTAGCCGAAACGCTGTTTCCCATCAGCAATGCGCGCGCCGTGCTTCGCGGCGAGCAGCCGCCCGAGGCACTGGGTGTCAGCGCAAGCGGACCCCGCGAACTCGTTATCGAACTGCATCGACCGGCCGGCTATTTCCTGCACCTGCTGACGCATCCCTCGACCTTTCCGGTACATGCCGAGAGCCTGCGTGAGCATTCCGACTGGACGCGGCCCGGCAAGCTCGTGTCGAACGGCGCCTACCAACTGGTCGATTGGCGAGTGCAATCCGCGATTACGCTGGAAAAGAACCCGCACTACTGGGATGTCGACAATGTTGCCATCGAGCGCGTCCAGTTCCTTCCCGTTGAAGACCTGAATGCCGAGCTTTCCCGTTTTGCTGCCGGCGAACTTGATATCACCTACGGTGTGCCGATCGGCCGTCTCAATCGCCTGCGCCAGGAATATGCCGATGAACTGCGTGTTGCCCCCTGGTTCGGCACCTATTACCTCGGCATCAACACGACCCGACCACCGCTCGATGACGTGCGCCTGCGAAAAGCGCTGACCCTGGCGATTGATCGTGATGTCCTTGCGCGCGATGTTGTCGGCGGCGGCGAGACCGCGGCGTATCATTGGGTGCCGCCCCTGCCCGATTACCGCAGCCCGGCACCGGAGTGGGCAACATGGTCCCAGGCTCGACGCGAAACCGAAGCGCGCAAGCTCGTCGCTGAGCTGGATTCGGCAGTACCCGCAAGGATACAGCTGCTCTACAACACGCGAGACCGCGACCAGCGCGTGGTGACCGCCGTTGCAGCAATGTGGCGTCGCGTGCTCGGTATCGAGACCGAACTGCGTAACGAGGAATGGAAGGTGTACCTGCAGTCGCGCCGCCAGCTCGACAGGACAGAGACATTTCGCTCCGGCTGGATCGGTGACTATCCCGACCCCTATGCCTTTGCCGAGTTGCTGCATTCGACCCATGGCATGAACGAATTCGGCTGGAACAACCCGCGCTACGACGCGCTTCTCACCGAAGCCGCCAGCGCGGGAAGCGAAAGCCGCCGCCATGAACTCTTGCGGCAGGCCGAGGAAATCCTGCTAGCCGAATTGCCGCTGATTCCGCTGTTTCACTATTCAAAGGCGCGGCTGGTCAGCGACGAGGTAGGGGGCTATGCATCAAACCCGCTCGACCACCATTACAGCCGCAACTATTTCTGGAAAGAGTAAGCCATCGCCCAGTTCCTGCTAGAGGCTCGGCGCACAACGCGATAGGCTCGTGACAGGCACTGGCAATACGGCGAATGGAGTCTTCCCGATGCGCAGCTTCCTGCTGTTGATATCGCTTTTCCTGGGCACCGCATTCGCGGCCGACAATCACCTGGTCCGTGGTAATTTCCTCGAACCGGAATCGCTTGACCCCCATGCATCCCGTGGCGTCGAGGCAGCGAACATCCTGAGGGATATCTACGAAGGACTCGTTCGCACCGGCGCCGATGGACGAATACTGCCGGGAGTTGCCGAACGCTGGCAGGTGAGTAACGACGCGCTCGAATGGCGATTCGAATTGCGCGAAGATGCCGCCTGGTCCGATGGCACGCCACTCACCGCCGAGGATTTCGTCTACAGCCTTCGCCGCACGCTTTCTCCGGAAACCGCCTCGCCCTTCGCCGATAACCTGGTCGCGATCGAGAATGCACAAGAGGTTCTCGCTGCCGAGAAGCCTGCAAGCGCGCTCGGCGTGGTGGCGGTGAATGATCACGAGCTGCTGGTTCGCCTCGATCGGCCGCTGCCCTACCTCCTCAGCCTGCTGGCGCATCACTCCACCTATCCCGTGCATCGTGAATCCATAGAGGAACACGGCAGCCGTTTCCCGCAACCGGGCAGGCATTTATCCAATGGCGCCTACCGGCTGGTGGAGTGGTCGGTGAACGAACGCATCCGGCTGGAAAGGAATCCGCATTACTGGGATGCCGAAGCGGTACGCATCGACTCGGTGGATTACCTGCCGATCGACGACGAAGAGTCGGAATTCAATCGCTATCGCGCCGGTGAACTCGACATCACGCAGACCGTTCCCGCACGTCGTGTCGCTGACCTGCGCGAATCCATGCCGGACGAACTGCACATTGCGCCGTATCTCAGCACGTATTTCTATGGCTTCAACCTGGCGCGACAGCCGTTCGCGGATAATCCGGAACTCCGTCGTGCACTCTCATTGGTGATTGATCGCGACATCATCGCCGGCAAGGTCATGGTGGCAGGCGAATTACCGGCAACTGCACTGAACCCGCCAGGCATCGAGGATTACATCGCGCCGACTGTCGAGTACGCGAACAGGGATATGGCCGCACGCATCGCGGAAGCGAAGCAGCTTTATCGCGACGCGGGTTACGGCCCTGATAAACCCTTGCAGATCGAACTGCGCTTCAATACCGGCGACAACCATCGCCGTGTTGCGCTCGCTGTCAGTAGCCTGTGGCGCCAGCACCTCGGGGTGGAAACGCGCCTGGTCAACGAGGAATGGAAAGTGTTCCTGCAGAACCGCAAGGCCGGCGAGGTCACGCAGGTATTTCGGTCATCATGGGTTGGTGATTTCAATGACCCGATGACGTTCCTGCACCTGCTGGAATCCGGCAATGCATTCAACGATACGGGATACGCAAATCCCGAATACGACGAACTGCTCGCTCGAGCGGCAACAGCAGCAACACCATCGAAACGTCGCAGGCTTCTGCAGGAAGCGGAAGCAGTGATGCTGGCAGACCAGCCGATACTGCCGCTGTATTACTATGTCACCAAGCACCTGGTGAAGCCTCGAGTCGGTGGCTGGCAGGACAACATCATGGATCAACACGCGACACGCGACCTCTACCTGAAGTAGCGTAGCCGCAACACCCAGTGCGCGGAGAGCCACCCGGCAGCATGAAGGCCTTCATCCTCAAGCGGATTGCCATCGCCATTCCCACCCTGTGGTTACTGGTGACGCTGGCCTTCTTCCTTGTCCGTTTTGCGCCGGGCGGGCCTTTCGATTTCGAGCGCAGCCTGCCGCCGGAAATCGAAGCGAACCTGCTTGCGAAATACGACCTTGATGCCCCGTTGTGGCAGCAGTACGTGAATTACCTCGGTGATGTAGTGCGCGGCGACCTCGGGCCTTCCTTCCAGTACCGTGACTACACGGTGAACGAGCTCATTGCGGATGGCCTGCCGGTCTCGATGCTGCTTGGCGGCCTCGCGATGTTGCTCGCCCTGGCGCTTGGCCTGCTTGCGGGAAGCATCGCCGCCCTGCATCCGCACAAGTGGCAGGACCATCTCGTCATGGGATTCGCGATGACGGGGATTTCCATACCCAATTTCGTCATTGCGCCGGTGTTGATCCTGCTGTTTGCCGTCAGCCTTGACTGGCTGCCGGCCGGCGGCTGGAATGATGCCTCGCCCGCGCACCTGGTCCTGCCCGTCATTACACTCGCGTTGCCGATCGTTGCCTATGTTGCGCGTATCATCCGTTCGAGCCTGCTGGAAACGCTTCACAGTGATTTCATTCGCACGGCCCGGGCGAAAGGCCTGTCGGCCGCGGCGGTGTTGCGTCGTCATGCCCTGAAGCCGGCATTGATGCCGGTAGTTTCCTACCTCGGCCCGGCAGCGGCGGGTGTCATGACCGGTTCGGTGGTCATCGAGCAGATATTCGGCCTGCCCGGTGTCGGCAGGTTCTTCGTGCAGGGTGCGCTGAACCGGGATTACACGCTCGTGCTTGGCGTCGTCATTTTCTATGGTGCACTGGTCATTCTCTTCAACCTGCTGGTCGACCTTGTCTACGCCTGGCTTGATCCGAGGGTGCGCTACCGATGAGTGCCGTGATTGATTCGCGTCGGCCAGCACTCAGCCCGGGACGATTGTTCTGGCGACGTTTCGTTGCGCATCGTTCCGCGATCGTCTCGCTGTTCCTTCTGGGCTTCATCATCATCGCCTGCCTCGTCGGCCCCTGGCTGTCGCCTTATGCGGGTGAAGAAACCGACTGGTCGATGATGGCGGCGCCGCCGTCGCTCGAAAGCGCGCATTATTTCGGTACCGACGCACTGGGGCGCGACCTGTTCGTGCGCACGCTGGAGGGTGGACGCATATCGCTCGCGGTAGGACTTGCCGCCACGCTGGTCAGTCTTTTCATTGGTGTGGCCTGGGGTGCAATCGCCGGTTATGCCGGTGGCCGGGTCGATACGGTCATGATGCGCTTTACCGATATCCTCTATGCGATTCCGTTCCTGTTCTTCGTGATCCTGTTGATGGTGATGTTCGGTCGCAACCTGTTCCTCATGTTCATCGCCATCGGTGCCGTGAACTGGCTCGACATGGCGCGTATCGTGCGGGGCCAGACATTGTCCCTGCGCGAAAAGGAATTCGTCATGGCGGCCCGTGCGATGGGACAGCATCCCGCGATCATCATCACCCGGCATATACTGCCGAACCTTCTCGGGGTGGTGATTGTCTACGCTACGCTGACCGTGCCCCAGGTGATCCTGACCGAATCCTTCCTGAGCTTCCTTGGCCTCGGCGTGCAGGAGCCCGATACGTCATGGGGTGCACTGGTCAATGAGGGGGCGCGCGAGATGGAGCTGTCGCCGTGGATGCTGCTGTTCCCGGCGGGCTTCCTTGCCGCGACACTTTTCTGCCTGAATTTCATCGGTGACGGCCTGCGCGATGCGCTGGACCCGAAGGAGCACAAGAACAATGGATGACAAGTGG
This sequence comes from Gammaproteobacteria bacterium, assembly GCA_033720815.1. Classification (GTDB taxonomy): domain Bacteria; phylum Pseudomonadota; class Gammaproteobacteria; order Natronospirales; family JAJUFS01; genus JAWWBS01. Next base: position 7,562 of record JAWWBT010000004.1, read on the forward strand.
TTCCGCCACGCGCTGGTGGCGATGGTCGCCGGCCTTGCCTGGTTCCTTGCCGCGGAATTCCTTTTCCGCTTCGGCGTACAGCGGATTTCCCCGGACATCTTCCTGCAGGGGCCAAGCCCGTTGCTGAGGATGTGGATCATGCACCTGTCGGTGTACTTCATCGCCGTGATTGTCGCCAGCATCGTTTGCGTTCGCCTGTTCCTGGTGTTCTGCCGGGAAGCAACACTGGGCGACCTGCTTCCCGGTGTCGCGCTGGCCGGCACCCTCCGCGTGATGGTCAGCATGGATTCCGGCTTCTCGCCGTACCCGTGGTGGTTCGAAGGGTTGCGTCTCCTGTTTGTCGTCGCACTGCCTCTCGCATTCGCCATGTGGATGCTTGCCCGTACGCAGGAGATGCCTGACTGATGTTGCTGGACATGCGCCATGTTGCGGTGACCTACGGTGACCCGGACACGACGAGCTGGGCCGTGACGGATGCCAGCCTGAAGGTGGCGCAGGGCGAGGCGGTGGCAGTGGTCGGAGAATCCGGCGCCGGCAAGAGCCAGGCCTTCCTTGCGCTGGCGCACCTTTGTGATGAGGGGGCGCGCTACGGTGGCGAAGCCTGGTTCGATGGCCGCAACCTGCTGGCGCTCGAAGAAATGGAGCTGGCGAAGCTCCGTGGTCGCGAGATTGCCTACGTCTTCCAGGATCCGATGACGGCCTTGAACCCGTACCTGCGGATCGAGCAGCAGTTACTGGAAGTGCTCGAGTTGCACAGGCCGATGCCGCGCGGAAAGGCACTGCGCGAGATCGACGACATGCTCGATGCCGTGCAGATTTCCAACCCGGAAAGAAAGAGACGCCTGTATCCACACCAGCTCTCGGGCGGGCAGCGCCAGCGAGTGATGCTGGCGATGGCGTTGCTGGCGCGGCCCCGCCTGCTGATTGCCGACGAGCCGACAACCGCGCTGGATGTCACCGTGCAGCTCGATGTGCTCGACCTGCTCCGCGACCTCCATACACAGTACGGTTTCGCGCTGGTTTTCATCACGCACGATCTTGGTGTCGTGGCCCGCGTTGCCGAACGCGTTGCGGTGATGTACGGCGGCCGTATTGTCGAAACTGCGGGAGCCGGCGAGTTCTTTACCGATGCCCGGCATCCGTATTCCCGTGCGTTGCTCGCCGCCGCGCCCCGGTTGTCTGGCGGCATACCGAAACCGATCCCGGGCAGCCCACCGCTGCTGGATCACCTGCCCCAGGGCTGTCCCTTTGCCGCGCGCTGTTCGCAGGTAACGAACACCTGCCAGCAACCGTTGCCGTGGGTCGAAATTTCCGAGACCCATGCCGTCGCCTGCCACCTGGAAGTTCCGCATGAGTGATGCGCTCCTGGAATTGAAGGATATTTCCGTGCACTACCGGCAGGCGGAGGGTAGAGGCAGCCTGACTGCGGTGGATCGCGTCAGCCTTTCCCTGGCAGCGGGTCGCACCCTGGGCATCGTTGGCGAATCGGGTTGCGGAAAGTCGAGCCTGGCGCGCGCCATCCTGCAGCTCGAAGACCATGTCGGCGAAACGCGGCTGGCCGGCGAAGCGCTCGAGTCGCTGTCACCCAACATGCTCCGGGAGGCACGTTCCGCGATGCAGGCTGTCTTCCAGGACCCGCTGGCATCGTTGAACCCGCGCCGCCGGGTACTCGACATCGTGAGTGAGCCCCTTTCGATTCACCGCCGTGAAATGTCGGAGCAGGAGCGCGCGGAAAAGGCTGCCGAACTCCTCAAGCGCACCGGTATCGGCAAGGACCTGCACCTGCGTTATCCGCATGAGCTCTCGGGTGGCCAATGCCAGCGCGTGGCTATTGCCCGCGCCTTTGTCTGTGAACCGCGACTGGTGATCTGCGATGAGCCGGTCAGCGCACTCGACATGTCAGTGCGTGGACAGATCCTCTCCTTGCTGGCGACACTGCAGCGCGACCTCGGAATTGCACTGATCTTCATCGCACATGACATGTCAGCCGTGCGCTATCTCTGCGAGGAAGTCGTGGTGATGCTGGCGGGTGAGGTTGTGGAGCAGGCCGATCGGGAAACCCTGTTCGAGCGCCCGGCGCATCCGTACACGCGGCAATTGCTGAATGCGGTGCTGCCACCCGACCCGACGCAGCAGCCACCGCCGTTGCCTCGTCGCGGCGATCATCGCGTGCCCGACAAGGGCTGTGTGTTTGCGCCGCGCTGTCCCTGGGTCCAGGATGCCTGTCGCGAGGAATTACCGGAACTGAGACGGGTTGGCGGCGGCCTGGTGGCCTGCCGCCGCGCCGAAGAAATCTGAATCAGTCGACCAGTTCGAAGCGTACCCGTACGGTTGCCGGAACGGTGATCTCGCCCTTGCGAATCGATGTCTGCATTTCGTCATGCGGTACGCCCTGCTCGGCACTGGCCAGGCGCATCATCGCTGTTCCACCGCCGTGCTCCTCGATTTCCAGGGCCTTGCCCAGTGAGCGACCGAGTTCCGTCGCGAGTGCTTCCGCGTTGGCGCGTGCATCTGCCGCAGCGGCAGCCAGTGCTTCACGATAGACGGCGCGCGGATCGGCGATGCGGTAGCGGGGCGTTGAAAGCTGGTTCATCCCCGCTTCAGTGGCCGCGTCCATCAGTTTCCCCACCTGGTCCAGTTCCCGGGTCGTGACTTCCACGCTGCGACGGACGAAGAAACGTTCAGCGACCAGTTCCTCATCCCGCTGCACGGCGGATTCACGATGGGAGACGATATCGCTGCTATCAATGGCGTCGTCCGGGATGCCCATTTCCGCGAGACGTGCCAGCAGTTTCGCCACGCGCCGTTCAGCCTGGCCGCGCAGGGCTTCCACGTCCTCGCCGCGCAGGTGGACCTGCAATGTCACCACGGCCTCATTCGGCATGGCGGTCACAACCCCCGCGCCATTCACGCCAACAGTGTCTCTGGCAGGCGGTTCCCCGACAGGCTGGCAGCCGGCCAGCACGAGCAGCGTTGCGAATCCAGCGGCCTGAAGGCCACGTACAAGTAATTCCTTCATTCCTTAAGCTCCATTAGCCCATGCTTGATAATGCGCCCTGAGGGTGCCACCGTAATTCATCACACGCTACCGGTGCAGTGATCTACAGGGTAGCGAATCACCGATTTCCCGCCTCTCCGTCAACCAAGGAGTAGCCCATGCGATTCCTGTTCCTCGCAATGATACTGACCTTGACGCCTCTCGCCGCACCTGTCGAGGCCGCTGAAGCCGTTGTCCACGCGGTTCAGTCGCCGGCCTGGATCGAGCGTGGCAACCGGGCTATTCCTGCCCGTCCCGGTAGCCCGTTACGGCCCGGGGACCTGTTGCGCACCGGTGCCAGTGGTCGTGCCCAGGTCGACCTGCCGGAAGGCTCCCGTGTAAAGCTGGGGTCCGATACCGAATTTCGCCCGACCCGTATCGTCGAACGTGAAGACGAAGACGGCGGCTTCCTCGATGCAGCACTGGATGTGCTGAAAGGCGCCTTCCGCTTCACCACGGGCCTTGCCGGCCAGGAGCGACGCCGCAGCATCGACGTAAAGGTGGGAGCAGTGACTGCCGGCATTCGCGGTACGGATCTCTGGGGCCGTTCCGGGCCGGATGAGGATTTCGTGGTGCTGCTCGAGGGCCGCATTGAAATGTCCACGGAGGGCATGGCACCGGAAGTCCTGACCGAGCCACTGGATGGCCGGCGCCTGCGGACCGGGCAGGCCCAGCTTGAGCCCATGCCGGAAGTGACGATGGAACTGATCCAGCAGCTGGCGCCGCTGACGGAGCTCGATCCGGAGCTCGGCGCATTGACCGCGGATGGCGAACTGCAGCTGGTACTTGCCTCGTCGCGCTATCCGCGCGGTGTCGAGGATATCCAGGCGCAGCTCGAGTCTGCCGGTTTTCCGGCCTACATCGAGGCGGTCCAGGTGGACGGCGTGATGTGGCACCGTGTCGTCATCGACAACGTCGCCTCGGTGGAGGATGGCCAACAGCTGGGCGGGTCACTGGTAGGCCAGTTCGGCGTGAATGGTTACTGGTTGCGCCCGATGAACTGAACACAGGCGCTTCCATGAAAAAAGCCCGCCGGTCTCCCGGCGGGCTTTTCTTTTCCAGTAGCAAACTGGCTCAGTCTCGCTCCAGCAATTCGTCGATGAATAACGCGACCGTTGCGAGATAGGCCTCGCGGTTATCCTTCTTGCGGAACCCGTGGCCTTCGTTCTTCGCCATGAGGTACCAGACCTCGTTACCGCTGTCGCGCATTTCCGCCACCATCTGCTCGGATTCCGAGAGCGGCACGCGCGGGTCGTTGGCGCCCTGGATCACGAGCAACGGCTTGTCGAATTCGTCGGCATGGTTGGCCGGCGAAATCTCCTGCAGGAAATCGTACATTTCCGGATCACGCTCGTCACCGTATTCGGCGCGGCGCAGGTCACGACGGTAGGCCTTCGTGTTCTTCAGGAAGGTCACAAAATTCGAGATGCCGACCACATCGATACCGCCCAGCAGCCGCTCGTCGTAATGCATCATGGAGGCGAGCACCATGTAACCGCCATACGAACCGCCGTAGACAATCGCGCGATCCGCGTCGAGGTCGTCACGGGTCTCCAGCCAGTCGAGCAATGCGCCGATATCCTTCACGGAATCCTCGCGCTTGAACCCGTTATCCAGCTGCAGGTAGCTCTTGCCGTACCCGGCGGAACCGCGAACGTTGGGTGCCACGATCGCCACGCCCAGCTCGTTGATCAGGAACTGGAAGGTCGACGAGAACGACGGGCGGTACTGGCTCTCCGGCCCGCCGTGGATGTAGACGACGACCGGGTGCTTGTCGCCACCGCGCGGTTCGCCTTCCGGCTTGTAGACGAATGCCGGAATCTTGCGCGCCTGGCCATCGACCTCGTCGAAGGTCGGGTAATGAACGAGTTCCGCGGTCACAAAGGTGTCGGCATTCAGGCCGCCGATCTCGCTCTGCGTCCAGCGCGTGAATTCCTCGTCGTCGATGTCATAGATGTGCACATCCGTTGCGTCATCGGACGGTGCAAAGGTCACGGCGAGGCGCTCGGATTCCTGGTCGAAGCCGAAGCCGCCGATCTGGCCCACAGGGACTCCCTCGACGCGCTCGTGTTCACCGTCGTCAACCTCATGCAGCCACAGGCGCTCCATGCCGTTTTCGTTTGCCGCAAAGGCGATGTATTCACCATCGTCGCTCTGCGCGAAGCCGTTGATGTCCCAGTCGATATCGCCGGTCAGCGTGACGAGTTCGCCCGTTTCCCGATCGAGGCGATGCAGGCGCTTGAACTCGCTGCCCTGGTCGGAAACCAGGTAGATGTAATCGCCGTTCACGCCGTAGGCGCCGCCGCCATAACCGACGCGCTGGTCAGTCGGGTTGATTTCGGTCATCTCGCCGCTGGCGACGTCCACTTCGTAGATGTACGCCTCGTTGATGGAGACATACCTGATGACCAGCAGCTTCGTGTCGTCGGGCGACCAGTCCATCACCCAGAATGCGCCGTCGACTTCCGCGACCATGCGCGCCGATTCCGGGCCTTCCGGTGTTGCTACCCAGATATCCTGGTTGGTGCCGTCGTCGCGGTTGCTGGTAAAGGCAAAGCGCTTGCCATCGTTCGACCAGGTGTAGCCGCTGTTGCGCGACTCGCCATCGGTCAGCAGGCGTTCCTGGCCGTTGCGCGTATCAAAGAAGAAGATCTGGTTCTGCTCATTGCCGCCGAAATCCCTGGTGAACAGGAAGCCATGGCGCCACGGACCCTCGTCCGCGTAGCTGCCACCGCCAACCGGCTCGTCGTAGAACGTCAGCTGGTGGCGAACACCCATCGGTTCATCGACACGGTGCAGCTGTGTCGTGCTGCCGAAGCGCGTGCCGATCATGATGCCGCCGTCAGGCGTCCAGCCGCGCAGCGAAGCGCCACGCACATTGTTGTACTGGCGCAGTCGATCCAGGGTTTCTTCGGGAATGTCAGGTATACCTTCCATTACCAGCGCGCCCTTCTCGACGCGCTCCACGTTTTCGGCAAGAGCCGCTGCCGGCAGCACCAGCAACAGCGCCGCAAGATTGATTGCTTTTCGCATGTTTCTCCCCATGGCTTGCTTGAAGAAGGCAGCGAGTGCCGCCTGGCGTTACACTAGTGTTCTTGACCACACGCAGTCACTGCAGGTTCCCGTCAATGTCCGCCAAGACCACAGATTTCAATGATGGCATTACCGCCATCGACACGGATTACGTCAAGCCGCAGCTCGATGCGAGCCACCTGGTTATTCGCGACAAGCGCGCCGCCTTTGTCGACACCGGCACCACGCATTCGGTGCCGGCGCTGCTTGATGCGCTGGATGAGCGCAACATCCCGGTGGATTACGTCGATTATGTCTTCCTGACGCATATCCATCTCGACCACGCCGGGGGCGCCGGTGCGCTGATGCGGGAATTGCCGAACGCGAAACTGGTCGTGCACCCGCGTGGTGCAAGGCACATGGCAGAGCCGGCGAAGCTCGAGGCGGGTACGCGAGCGGTTTACGGGGATGAGGCCTTCGAGCGGCTCTACGGCGAGATCATCCCGGTGGCGGAAGAGCGCATCGAAGTCGTCGAGGATGGCGATATGCGCCTGCTCGGCGGCAGTCCGATGACCTTCCTGCACACGCCCGGGCATGCGTTGCATCACTACACGATTCACGATGCGGATGCGCGTTCGGCATTCACTGGCGATACCTTCGGAATTTCCTATCGCGCCTTCGATACCGAAAATGGTGCGTTCATTTTCCCGGCGACTACGCCGACCCACTTTGACCCGATCCAGGCGCGGGATTCGATCGACCGCATCCTGTCACTCGACATCGATCACTGTTTCCTAACGCATTACAGCCGTGTCAGTGACCTCGAGCGACTTGGCGAGGACCTGCAAGGCGACCTGGTCGCGTTCACCGAGATCGCAAAGCGCTGTGCCGATGAACCCGACCGCACGGAAGCGATCCGCAGGATGATGCGCGCCTACCTCGGGGCGCGACTCGACGAGCACGGCTTCCCGGATGATCCGGCAAGGCGCAATGAATGGCTGGAAATGGACATTGACCTGAATGCGAAAGGCCTGGCGGTCTGGCTCGACCGCCAGGAAAAATAGCCCAGGGGAAAACTACTGCACCAGGTGCAGGCGGTTGGCCTCGATTTCCGCGTCTTCGCGGACCGCACGCGGCAATTCGCTGGTGGGATTTGCGGCAAGCATCTGGTCGACCTCGGCGAGTGCCCTGGCGGCCACCCTTGCGGCCTCTTCGACCTGCTCCACATCGATGGGCCGCATCACGTAGACCTTGTGCCGTACCCGTATTTCGTCTTCCGAGACCATCTCGCAACAACCCGCACGTAGCAGTTCGTCAAGAATTGCGCGCGGCGGGATGTCGCCGCTGTAGGCACTGACAAGGGAACTGAACGAACGCCGCCCTGTGCCGGAGCGGAAAGGGATCTCCAGCGGTTCGCCGTCCTTGCCGAGATAGGTCTCGTCGTTCAGCCAGCCCTCGAGCACCCTTGCAGCCCGGTTCGATGATTGCAGCGCGTCGTTCAGGTCGGGACGCGCACTGGAATACAGGCGAAGCACTTCCTTGCGCGAAAGCGCGGTCAGGCAGGCAACGCGAGCCTTGAACTGGCGACGCCGGCGCGGCACGAAGAACTCCTTTTCTGCCATCGCGATATCCACGCATAGCCAGCGACATACCTGGTTCAGTTCGGGATAGGAAAGACCCAGGCGCATCAACGTGCGCACCAGCGGTCGAAGTGCGCGCAGGGCGAAGGCGATTACCGCCTTGCGCATCATGCCGGCTTCCTCGGCGGAATAATCGCGACTTGCCAGGCGGCGTTTCTCGGCTTCCATGAGACCTCCTTGTCGGCGCGGAATACCTTGCTGCAAGTATCCGGAGGGAATTTCACCCCGTCTTTCCGGTGTTGGCTCAATTTGGGTCCGTAATTCCTGCAGAGGCGATGATTCCCACCCCTAGCGGGAGTCCTGCTTCAAAAGGGAATGCAGGCACCCAAATTTCCCTGATTGCGACCACCCGGCGGTGCCTCGGTAAAATCAGCTTCTTGCGGAACACCATTGCAGCAAGGACGCGAGCAATGAAGATAAAGCTGGACACGGGAAGCGTGCGCCTCGGCATGTTCGTTGCCGAACTTGATCGCCCGTGGCTGGAGAGCCCTTTCCTCTTCCAGGGCTTCCTGCTCGACGACCCGGGTGATCTCGACCAGCTGCGCGACATCTGTTGCCATGTATTCGTTGACGACCTGCGGTCTTCACAGGACCCGGCCATCCAGGATGTCCTGCGCGGCGCCATGGGAGGCTTGCGCTCCGGTCGCGTCAACCGGATCAACGTCGAGTTCGAGGAATGGAAGGGTGCGGCACGGCTTCGGCAAACCCTGGCCAGGCTGAAGGATGCCACGACGCAGACGCGCGAGCGCATGCAGGAAGTGCTCGACGATGTCGAACAGGGTCGCGCCATCGAGACCCAGCGTACCCGCGAAGTGGTTTCCGACCTCGTCGCCAGGGTCACGCGTAATCCCCATACCGCGCAATGGATAACGCTGCTGAAGGCGAAAGACCAGGAAATTGCCCAGCATTGCATCAACGTATCGGTGCTGGCGGCAATGCTGGCCCGCGAACTTGGCTGGTCGGATTCGCTGGTCAACATCGTCAGTGAGGCAGCCATGTTGCACGATGCCGGCATGTCCCGCGTGCCGGAGTGGATTCGATCCAAGCCGGGACCGCTCACGCAACGCGAATTCCAGCTGGTGAAAATGCATCCGGCGTATACGGCTCGCCTTCTTGGCGAGGCGGGCGGATACGATGAAAGGATCATCGACATCGTGCGACACCATCATGAGCGCAATGACGGGTCGGGCTATCCCGATGCACTGGTGGGCCACGAGATCGCCGATTACGTGCAGGTGGTCGCGATTGCCGATGTCTATGAATCAATGACAACGGAAAAACCCTACGAACCGGCGCTGGCGCCCTCGGTAGCCCTGACCCGCCTGCACAGCCGTGCCCGTAACCATTTCTCGCGACTGCTGGTCGAGGCCTTCATCCGCGCGCTGGGGATTTACCCGCTATCCAGTCTCGTCCGGTTGCGCAACGGTGCGATCGGCATCGTGGTGTCCTCCCAGGAAGAAAATCGCCTGAAACCGGTGCTGTTGCTCGTCCGTGACGAGAAGGGCCAGAAGGTCTGGCCCCGGCGCATGGTGAACCTTGCCCTGTTCGAAGGTGATCGCTACGCGGACTGGAAAATAGACACCATCATCGATCCCGACGAAATCGGACTCGACGTACGCCAGGTGCTCATCGAGGAATTCATGTTGCGCTAACTCAGCGCAGCGCGTGTTGCCGGATCGCGCGCCTTGTTTCCATCGGATGCGTTTCTTGCAGGAATTCCAGTATTGCCTGGGCGTAGTTTTCCTCCCCGCCGAAAATCCCCATGTCCTCGCCGCCGGCTGCCTGCTGGCGCCTGCGTTCCCGTGCGGCCATATCCAGCAGGGTGATGATGGCGGCCGGGATCCGTTCGTGAGTGCGGTCGGTATTCGGGATCGATTTCAGGAACTTGCGCGCGCCCAGCAGCACCATGCTCTGCAGGTCGGTGGGTTTCAGGCGGCGACCTTCCGCCAGCGCCGCCAGCCGGTCGCCGAACCATTTCACGCAGGGGTGCTCCAGCCCTTCCAGGCGGATGGCCTCGATCAGGTCGACATGCGCAATTTTCCTGAGGCGCCCCAGGTTCACGTCGCTCCCGACCGGCAGCCACTGGTCCATGGTCTGGATTTCTTCCACCGGTTCGTCCCCGCCGAAGGGGGCTACTCCCAGTGCCACCGGCGTGACAATCACGTCGCGCAGGCGTGAATCGAGCGTGACGCGCTGGCCGAAATTCCCCCGCGACCACTGCACGACGTAGCCGCGGCCGCTGGAGAGTTCCTTGTGACCTTCCGCCAGGCCGCGGGCGCCCAGCGACTGAAGGGCCTGTTCGATTCGCTCCAGCGGGTGCTGCCGCGGACCCCCGAACAAGCCGATCACCTTCGAAATAGCTCCCATTTTCCGCTTTCCTCCCTGAACCGAGCGGGCCGGCCATCCTAGGCGGCGCTGTTTCCCCTGCCTATCGGGAGTGCCTGTAGCTTGCATGTTCCTGCCCCTGTTGGATTAGCATTCGCGGCTGAAGACGCCGCACCGTGTGTGCCAGAATGCGGAAAACCCCGATGGAGAGGATCATGAGCAGTTTCACCGCCTACCGGATTCACCAGGAAGACGACAAGGTCGTCGCGCGTTTCGAGGAAACCACCGTCGACGAGCTTTCCGATGGCGATGTCGTCATCCGCGCGGAATATTCGGACGTGAACTACAAGGATGCGCTCGCGGCAACCGGCGAAGGCAAGATCCTGCGCAAGTTCCCGCTGATCGGTGGCATCGACGTCGCCGGCACGGTGGAATCCTCCGACGACGAACGCTTCACACCCGGCGACAAGGTGGTCGTGACCGGCTGCGGCCTCGGCGAAGACCGTGATGGCGGCTATTCTGAATATGTCCGGGTACCGGGAGAATTCGTGATCCCGCTGGCGCAGGGCTTTACGACCCGCGATGCCATGTGTCTCGGCACCGCCGGTTTCACCGCGGCGCTGGCCATCCATCGCATGGAGCACAACGGCGTCACCCCTGCCGGTGGCCCGGTCGTGGTCACCGGTGCGACCGGTGGCGTGGGTTCGCTCGCGGTCAACATGCTGGCAGGGCGCGGCTATGAAGTGACGGCGGTCACCGGCAAGGAATCACAGCGCAAGTACCTCGAAGACCTGGGTGCCAGCGAAATCCTGCTGCGCCAGGACATCGATTACGGCAAGCGCCCGCTGGAAAAGGCGATCTGGCAGGGTGCCGTGGATAACGTCGGCGGCGAGATGCTGACCTGGCTCACCCGCACCACCAGCTGGTGGGGGTCGATCGCCAGCATCGGCCTGGCCGGTAGCCACAAGCTCGAAACGACAGTGATGCCGTTCATCCTGCGTGGCGTGAACCTGCTGGGCATCAATTCGATGGCAACCCCGCGCGACCTGCGCATGACCATCTGGGAGCGCATTGCGACCGACCTCAAGCCGTCTAAGCTCGATGCCATCGTTGCGCAGGAACTGCCGTTCGAGAAGCTGCCGGAAGCATTCCGGCCATTGCTCGACAACCAGCAGACGGGTCGCACGCTCATCCGCATTGTCGACTGATCACGGCCAGGACGGGAACGTCCTGTAACATCCGGGAAACGGCTGCGAAGTCGCAGGACTCGCGGCCGTCCTGCATTGAAAACACCCCGTAAATGGCTCTTGGAGCCCTTCTCGGGTAAAATTCCGCCTCCTTGCAATCGTTAAGAATCCACCAGCGCCGGGGTTGCCCGCCGCGCTGCATGCCAGAGGGGCCTACATGTCGTTACAGTCCGCAGGCGCGAAATTCCGCGCCGCCGTGAAGGAAAATTCCCCGCTCCAGGTTGTCGGCACCATCAATGCGTACACTGCGCTGATGGCGAAGAACGTCGGCCACAAGGCGATCTACCTGTCTGGTGGTGGCGTCGCCGCCAACTCGCTGGGCATGCCGGATCTCGGCATTTCCACCATGGACGACGTGCTGACCGACATCCGCCGCATCACGGACGCCTGCGACCTGCCGTTGCTGGTCGATGCCGATACCGGCTGGGGTGGCGCCTTCAATATTGCGCGCACGGTGAAATCGTTCACCAAGTTCGGCGCCGCCGGCCTGCACATCGAAGACCAGGTTGCGCAGAAGCGCTGCGGCCATCGTCCGAACAAGGAAATCGTTTCCGAACACGAGATGGTCGACCGCATCAAGGCGGCGGTCGATGCGCGCACCGATGAGGAATTCGTCATCATGGCGCGTACCGATGCGCTGGCCGTTGAAGGCCTTGAGCTTGCCATCGAGCGCGCGCAGATGTGTGTCGAAGCCGGCGCCGACATGATCTTCCCCGAGGCCGTGAAGAGCCTCGAGCAGTACCGGAAGTTCAAGGAAGCGGTAAACGTGCCGATCCTTGCGAACATCACAGAGTTCGGCAAGTCGCCGATGTTCACCACCGACGAACTGGCAGACGCCGGCGTCGATATCCAGCTCCTGTGCTGCGGCGCTTACCGCGCCATGAACAAGGGCGCAGAAACCTTCTACAGGGAAACGCTGGAAAAGGGCACGCAGAAGGATGTCATCGACATCATGCAGACCCGTGAAGAACTCTACGAACACCTGGATTACCACAGCTACGAGCAGAAGCTCGACAAGCTGTTCAAGAAGTAAAAACCTCGTGCCTCTCTCCGATGGGGGGCAGCGCTATCTGAAAGGAGCGAATTCATGAGCAAGCCAGCAAACACCGCAGGCCTCGCCGGCATCACCGCCGGTGATACCGCGATCTGTACCGTCGGCAAGGAAGGCGCAGGCCTTACCTACCGCGGCTATGACATCTACGACATGGCCGACAAGGGTACCTTCGAGGAGATCGCCTTCCTGCTGCTGCACGGCGAACTGCCGAACCGCGCCCAGTTGACGGCGTTCAAGAAGCGCATCATTGCGAACCGCAAGCTGCCGAAGGCGCTGCGTGACACGCTGGAAACCATCCCGGCCGACACGCACCCGATGGATGTGATGCGCACGGGTTGCTCCATGCTGGGCAACCTCGAAGGTGAAAAGGCCAACTTCAAGGACCAGATGCAGGTTGCCGAGCGCCTGCTCGCGGCCTTCCCGAGCATCATCTGCTACTGGCACCGTTTCCACGAAGACGGCAAGCGCATCAACACCGCATCGAAGGATGAAAGCATCGCCGGTCACTTCCTGCGCATGCTTCACGGCAAGAAGCCGAAGGACCTGCATGTGCGTGCGATGGACGTGTCGCTCATCCTCTACGCCGAGCACGAGTTCAATGCATCCACCTTCACCGCGCGCGTCATCACTGCGACGCTGTCGGATTTCCATTCCGCAGTCACCGGCGCCATCGGCGCGTTGCGTGGTCCGCTGCACGGTGGTGCGAACGAAGCCGCGATGGAACTGATCGAGAAGTTCCGTACGCCGGAAGCGGCCACCAAGGGCCTGCAGAAGATGCTCGCCAACAAGGAAAAGATCATGGGCTTCGGTCACCGCGTCTACAAGACGTCGGACCCGCGCAACGTGGTCATCAAGGAATGGTCGCGCAAGCTTGCCGAAGACCAGGGCGACATGAAGCTGTATGACGTCTCCGAGGCCATCGAGAAGGTCATGTGGGACGAGAAGGGCCTGTTCCCGAACCTCGATTTCTATAGCGCCTCGGCCTACCACTTCATGGGCATCCCGACCGGCCTGTTCACGCCGATCTTCGTCATGTCGCGCATCACCGGCTGGGCCGCGCACATCATGGAACAGCGCGCGAACAACCGCCTGATTCGCCCGAGTGCCGATTACAACGGCCCGGCGCTGACCAAGTGGAAGCCGATCGAAAAGCGCAAGGCGGTCAAGAAGAAGAAAAAGACCCGCGCGAAGAAGAAGTAAGCAATGGGATTCGCGCTCTTCATCGGAGGCGTCATTGTCCTCGAACTGCTTGCCTGGTGGTTCTTCCTGAGAAAACGCAGGAAAGCCAACAAGGAGCAGGAAGAGCGCAATCACTGAACGACTTCATCACCAGGCATCCACGGACGGATGCCGTGGCGAAACCGGGGGCCGGGCGATGGGCCAGTTGGTAATGATGCTCTCGAGCCTGCTGCTGAGCGGGCTCGGCATCGCCATCTACCTCAGTGGGCTGGATGGCGATGAATGGGTGACGCGCGCGGTTGCCGCGGGCGTCGTTACCGTTGCGCTGGCAATCAGCGACATCGGGCATCGTCGCTACCGTGACCTCACGCTGGGCAAGCTTGCCGCGGGCAATGCCCTGCTGTTTGCCTTGATGGTGTTGTACTCGCTGTACCTGAATTCCACGGCCTGAGGAGAACGACCATGTTGAGGATTCTCATTGCTGCGATCGTGTTGCTCGTCGCTGCGTATTTCTACCTCGGCTCGGGCGGTAACGATGAGCAGGCGGTGAAGCAGCAGCAGGAAGCGATCGAGAAGGCAAAGGAAGTCGAAAAGACCGTCGAGGAACACACGAAGAAGGTTCGCGACACGGTCGACGATGCCACGGATGATGATGGCGGCGGTTAAAGCCCGATCGCATTAACAAAAAGCGCGCAATGCTTGGCATTGCGCGCTCTTTTTTGTGCGCGGGAAATTTCGCCTCAGAACGTATCGTTTAGAAAGTACCTGGCGGAACCCTCACCTTGCCTTCCATCAGCACGCGCGCGGAACGCGACATGATCGCCTTCTCGACGACCCACTGGCCATCGACCTGTTTCGCTTCGGCGCCGACCTGCAAGGTACCGGACGGATGCCCGAACGTAACCGAGGTTCGGTCACCACCGCCGGCAGCGAGGTTCACCAGCGTGCCGGGAATGGCTGCCGCCGTGGCAATCGCAACGGACGCGGTGCCCATCATGGCGTGATGCAGCTTGCCCATCGACAGCGCGCGCACGACGAGATCGATATCACCCGCCTTCACGGTCTTGCCCGATGACGCCAGGTAATCGGTCGCCGGTGCCACGAAGGCAACCTTCGGCGTGTGCTGGCGGGTCTTTGCCTCTTCAATCGAAGCAATCAGTCCCATCTTCACCGCGCCATGCGCACGGATGCTTTCGAACATCGCCAGTGCTTTTGCATCACCGTTGATTGCATCCTGCAATTCGGTGCCGCTGTAGCCGATGTCTGCTGCGTTGACGAACACCGTCGGGATGCCGGCGTTGATCATCGTTGCCTTGAACGTACCGACGCCCGGCACTTCCAGTTCATCAACGACGTTGCCGGTCGGGAAGATTGCTCCTTCACCATCGGCAGGATCCACGAACTCGACAATGATTTCGGCGGCAGGAAACGCCACGCCATCGAGTTCGAAATCTCCGGTTTCCTGCACCTCGCCATTCACTATCGGCACGCGGTTGATGATCGTCTTGCCGATGTTCGCCTGCCAGATGCGCACTTCGCACAGGCCGTTCTCGGGAATGCGCTCGGCATCGATGAGGCCGTTCTCGATGGCGAAGGCGCCGACCGCACTGGACAGGTTGCCGCAGTTGCCACTCCAGTCGACGAAGGCCTCGTCGATGGCCACCTGGCCGTAGAGGTAATCCACGTCATGGCCCGGCTGCTCGCTCTTCGAAACGATGACGCACTTCGACGTGCTCGATGTCGCGCCGCCCATGCCGTCGGTGTGCTTGGCATACGGATCCGGGCTGCCTATCACGCGCATGAACAGCTTGTCGCGTGCCTTGCCCGGCACCTGTGCCGCTTCCGGCAGGTCATCCAGCTTGAAGAACACGCCCTTGCTGGTGCCGCCGCGCAGGTAGGTGGCGGGAATTCGAATTTGTGGTTTATGCGTCATGGGATTCTCAGTCGTTCAATGTATTTTATGCTGCAGGGGTCACCCTCTCCCCCGACCCCTCTCCCATCAAGGGAGAGGGGAGAGTCACAGTGAAACTGGCATCGGCTAACTTCGCGTTGACGTTTCTTCGAGCGTATTCAATATCGCGGCTAGCACCGCTTCCGTTTCGTTCAGTATGTCGTTGTTCCAGAAGTGCAGTACACGGTAGCCCTGTGATTTCAGCCAGGCGTCACGCACTGCATCGTGATTGCTCTCGTTGTGTTGTCCACCGTCAGCTTCAACAACCAGCCGCGCACCGAAGTGCACGAAATCGACGATGTACGGACCCAGCGGCTGTTGTCGCCGAAACTTCTGGCCAAGCATTCGATGTGCACGCAAGTGACGCCACAGTTTCCTTTCTGCGTCGGTCATGTTTCTGCGCAACTGTTTGGCAAATTCTTTCTTCCGCACCCGATCCTCCATGATCGCGTGACTCACAAAATTTTCTACAACGTCGAACGAAGCTTAAGCCCCTCTCCCCTCGCGGGAGAGGGGTTGGGGAGAGGGGGAAACAATTACGCCGATTCCGATTCTGCTTCCGCTTCCAGGAAGTCCTGCGCGAAACGCTGCAGTACGCCGCCGGCCTTGTACACGGAAACTTCGTCGTTGCTGTCGAGTCGGCAGAGCACCGGCACTTCGACCGTCTCGCCATTCTTGCGGTGAATGACCAGCGTCAGCGTCGCGCCTGGTGCAATATCGCCCTTCACGTCGTAGGTTTCGGTGCCATCGAGTTCCAGTGTCTTGCGCGTGGTGCCTTCCTCGAACTGCAACGGCAACACGCCCATGCCGACCAGGTTGGTGCGGTGAATGCGCTCGAAGCCTTCGGCGACGATCACTTCCACGCCCGCCAGGCGCACACCCTTTGCGGCCCAGTCGCGCGACGAGCCCTGGCCGTAATCCGCGCCGGCCACGATGATCAGGTTCTGGCCGCGATCCATGTAGGTTTCGATCGCTTCCCACATGCGCATCGTCTGGCCTTCCGGCTCGACGCGCGCCAGTGAACCCTGGATGACGTTACCGTCTTCATCGCGAACCATTTCGTTGAACAGCTTCGGGTTCGCGAAGGTCGCACGCTGCGCCGTGAGGTGATCACCGCGATGCGTCGCGTAGGAATTGAAGTCCTCTTCCGGCAGGCCCATCTTGGCCAGGTATTCGCCCGCGGCAGAATCCGGCAGGATCGCATTCGACGGCGAGAGGTGGTCGGTGGTGATGTTGTCACCCAGCACCGCCAGCGGACGCATGCCGGTCAGTGTCTGCGGTTTCGCCAGCGCGCCTTCCCAGTAAGGCGGGCGACGAATGTAGGTGCTCATCTCGCGCCAGTCATACAGCGGGCTGACCTTCGGGCCGTCTTCGCGCTTGATGTTGAACATCGGTTCGTAGACATTGCGGAAGTGCTCCGGCTTCACCGAGTTCTTCACGACCTCTTCGATTTCCTCGTCGGAGGGCCAGATATCCGTCAGGCGGATTTCCTTGCCATCGACCACGCCGAGCGCGTCCTTCTCGATATCGAAGCGGATGCTGCCCGCGATCGCGTAGGCCACCACCAGCGGCGGCGAGGCGAGGAAGGCCTGCTTGGCATACGGATGAATGCGGCCATCGAAATTGCGGTTGCCCGAAAGCACCGCGACGGTGTGCACATCGCGCTCAATGATTTCATCCTGGATCTCCGGGTCCAGTGCGCCGGACATGCCGTTGCAGGTCGTGCAGGCAAAACCGACGATGCCGAAGCCGAGCTCTTCCAGCTCTTCCTTCAGGCCGGCCTCTTCCAGGTACAACTGCACGGCGCGTGAACCCGGCGCCAGTGATGATTTCACCCACGGCTTGCGGATCAGGCCGAGCTTGTTCGCGTTGCGCGCTAGCAGGCCGGCCGCAATCACGTTGCGCGGGTTCGAGGTGTTCGTGCAGCTCGTGATTGCCGCGATGATCACCGCGCCGTCCGGCATGTGGCCGTCTTCGGATTCGTAGTGATGGTTGGCGAAACCGCGCTCTTCCAGGTCCTTCGTGCCCATGCGTGCATGCGGGTTCGACGGACCGGCCATGTTTCGCTCGACGGTGGAAAGATCGAACGAAAGGTTGCGCTCGTATTCCGCGTCCTTCAGGTCGTCGGCCCACAGGCCGGCAGTCTTGGCGTAGGTTTCGACCAGCTTCACCTGCTCGTCTTCGCGGCCGGTGAGGCGCAGGTATTCCAGCGTCTGGTCATCGATGTAGAACATCGCCGCGGTCGCACCGTATTCCGGCGCCATGTTGGAAATGGTCGCGCGGTCGCCGACGGTGAGCGCCGCAGCACCTTCACCATGGAATTCCAGGTAGGCACCGACCACGCGTTCCTTGCGCAGGAACTCGGTCAGCGCGAGCACGATATCGGTGGCGGTGATGTTCTTCTGCGGCTTGCCGGTCAGCTCTACGCCGACCATTTCCGGTGTGCGCATCCACGACGGGCGACCCAGCATCACGTTCTCGGCTTCCAGGCCGCCAACACCGATGGCGATCACGCCCAGCGAATCCACGTGCGGCGTGTGCGAGTCGGTACCGACGCAGGTATCCGGGAAGGCCACGCCGTCCTGCTGGTAAACCACCGGCGACATCTTCTCGAGGTTGATCTGGTGCATGATGCCGTTGCCCGGCGGGATCACGTCGACGTTGCGGAAGGCCTTCTTCGTCCAGTCGATGAAATGAAAGCGGTCCTCGTTGCGGCGGTTCTCGATCTCACGGTTGCGATCGAATGCCTGCTTGTCGAAACCGGCCGACTCGACGGCGAGCGAGTGGTCCACGATCAGCTGCACCGGCACCACCGGGTTCACCTGGGCCGGGTCACCGCCCTTTTCCGCGATCGCATCGCGCAGGCCGGCGAGGTCCACCAGCGCCGTCTGGCCGAGGATGTCGTGGCAGACCACGCGCGCCGGGTACCACGGAAAGTCGATGTCGCGCTTCTTCTCGATGAGCTGGCCGAGGAAGGTATCGATCTTCGATGGCTCGGCGCGACGCACGATGTTCTCGGCGTAAACGCGCGCGACATACGGCATCTTCGCGTAGGCGCCAGGCTGTACGGCCTCGACCGCCTCGCGAACGTCGTACCAGTCCAGGTTCGTGCCTTCGAGCTTCTTGCGGTATTCCTGATTCATTTAATGCGTGCTCTTCTTAATCGTGAATGTCGGTCGTTTCGGAATTCTTTTCTTCCAGCGCCCTGCTCTCGAGCGTCTGCCTGGCACGACTGATGTGCCGGCGCATCAGCAGCTCGGCCATTTCGCCGTCGCGTGATTCGATCGCCTCTAGGATGCGACGATGCTCGGCGAGCGCCTTCTGCGGTCGGTTCGCGGCGGTCGCTACCTGGTAGCGGTACATCCGCACGCGGTGATACATCTCGCCGATCAACAGGTCGATCAGCGTGGCATTGTGCGAGCCCTGGATGACGCGGTAATGAAAATCCACGTCGCCTTCGCGCTGGAAATACTCGGTGTCGTCCTGCACGCCCGGTTGCCGTTCATGCTGCGCGAGCAATTCGGTCAGCCCGGCGATCTCGGCATCGGTCATGTTCTCCGCCGCAAGCCGCGCGGCCATGCCTTCCAGCGCCTCGCGCACCCGGTAGATTTCCACCAGGTCGGATTCCTTCAACAGCGCCACGCGTGCACCCGCATGGGGCACGCGCTCGACCAGCTTCCGGGATTCCAGGCGACGAATCGCCTCGCGCAACGGGCCGCGGCTCACGCCGTAGCGGTTCGCCAGCTCGGTTTCGCCCAGCTTGGAGCCCGGCGGCAGCAACCCCTGCACGATATCGTCCTGCAGCCGCGCAAATACGCGGTCCGCCAGTGTCTTCATTTCACTGGGGGCGTCCGCATCGGGCTCGGCAGGCAGCTTGTCGGGGGCGATTTCGGCCACGGCGGTCTCTTGTTGACAAAAACTCCAACGGGGCACTGATTTTAGCCCAAAAAGACACGGCTGGCACGGGATTGTCGACAATCCAGCCTTTTCTGCGCTAAATCGCCCACCGTGAAAGTGCTATGGTGCAAGGCATCCCTTTCACAGCGACCCCGGAGGATCCATGGCCACCAGGAAATCCACCGATCACCGCAGTGCAAAACGCCCCGATCCCGAGAAGGTCCTCACCGACATTGCCGATTACGTCCTCGATTACGAGGTGAACTCCGACGAGGCCTTTGAAACCGCGCGCTACTGCCTGATGGATTCGCTGGCCTGCGCCATGCTGGCGCTGAAATACCCCGCCTGCACCAAGCTGCTCGGCCCGGTCGTGCCGGGTGCGGAAATGGCAGACGGCGCCCGCGTGCCGGGCACCCCGTATTCGCTCGACCCGGTGCAGGCCGCCTTCAACATCGGCGCGATGATCCGCTGGCTGGATTTCAACGACACCTGGCTCGCTGCCGAGTGGGGCCACCCCTCGGATAACCTCGGCGGTATCCTTGCGGTGGCGGATTACGTCTCGAGAAAGAACGAAAAGGAAGGCAAGCCCGGCCTGAAGATGCGCGATGTGCTCACCGCGATGATCAAGGCGCACGAAATCCAGGGCGTCATGGCGCTGGAAAATTCCTTCAACCAGGTCGGGCTCGACCACGTGCTGCTGGTTCGCCTTGCCACCGCACCGGTGGTTGCCGACATGCTCGGCATGGACCGCGAAAAGGTCATCAATACCGTCTCGCACGTGTTCGCCGACGGCGGCGCGCTGCGCACCTACCGCCATGCGCCGAATGCCGGCCCGCGCAAGAGCTGGGCCGCGGGTGATGCCACCGCGCGCGCCGTGCGCCTCGCACTCATCTGCAAGACCGGCGAGATCGGTTACCCCACCGTGCTGAGTGCCGAGCGCTGGGGTTTCTACGATGTGCTGTTCGAAGGCCGCGAATTCGAATTCCAGCGCGACTGCGGCAGCTACGTGATGGAAAACATCCTGTTCAAGATTTCCTACCCGGCGGAATTCCACGCACAGACCGCGGTGGAATGCGCGATGGAGCTACATGAACAGGTGAAGGACCGCCTCGATGACATCGAGCGCATCGAGATCGAAACGCAGAAGGCGGGCGCGACCATCATCGACAAGACCGGCCCGCTGAACAACCCCGCCGACCGCGACCACTGCCTGCAGTACATGGTTGCCGTGCCGCTGATTCTTGGCCGCCTCACTGCGCAGGAATACGAAGACGATGTCGCCGCGGATCCTCGCATCGATGAGTTGCGCGACAAGATGGTCGTGAAGGAAAACGAAAAATTCACGAAGGACTATTTCGACCCGAGCAAGCGCGCGATTGGTAATGCAGTCCAGGTGTTCTTCAGCGACGGCTCATCGACCGACAAGATCTCCATCGACTACCCCATCGGTCACCGCAAGCGCCGCGACGAAGGCATCCCGGTGCTGGTCGAGAAGTTCAAGGCTGCCGTGGGTGATGTCTTTGATGAGAAGCAGGCGAAGCAGATCGAAACGGCTTGTGATGACCAGCAGAAGCTGGAAGAGATGACGGTGACTCAGTTCATTGGATTTTGGTCTAAATAGAAATCAATATCGCATCTGTTACGGCTAGATTTAAATGAATAGCGGGTCACAATTAGTCAGACTCGCCATTCTTTGCTTTCGGTAAGTGCAAAATCAGTTCATCGCAAATCTTTTGTGGGTCGTAGCCGGCCAATCTGCTCTTTTGAAAGAGCCTCGCGATATGCTTTTCCATTTTCTTGTCTAGTTGCTCATCCGCGGTATCACGCTCAACCTGCTCCGAAAATTTTTCTTCTAACCTCTCCAGCTCGCCCTGGAGGATCATGAGTTCACAAGTGAGACAGAATTCAACACAGAAGGTTAACCATATACAACCAACGCGAATGTCTTCGATATTTCGTTCCGAAACTTCAATATCACTTTGCTTGTGAGGATGGGTAACACAATCTCTCACCTTTAACGCATCACATAATGACTCGTATCCGGAACCCCCGAAAAAAACACTAGTGTCGGAGCGCAACTTCGTAACTTTTGCTAAAGATTTCAGAGCAAGCTTCAATCGGTTCTCGAATGGAGTGCGCAACTTTCGCGTCTTAACCGCTCCGTTTCTTGCAACTTCAATTGTAAGACCCCTCAGCGCATAAGTTTCTTCTTCGCTAAGTCGATGCGAAAATCCCTCATTGCTTCGAATGAACGCAGAAATAAATTCTATTTCTGATTCTATAAAAGCAAAGCCGGCCCTGACTAAGGCCCTCCGGACCCAGCCAGTATCTTCCTTATCCAATAACTCATTAATCGACGAGAAATCCTGAAAAAGTGATTCCGTCACACGGTAAGTATCCGCTGACCTGGCGTCCAATATTTCTGGGTAGTCTTTTATTGCCATCAGCTCGCCCGCCACATCGCGTGAAATTTTTCGCTTATCGTCGCATAGTCGATCTCACTGCTAATATCATCGTAGTCTAGCCCACAGCTTTTTGCGGATCCCTAATTTGTGGATCTCAAAATATGAGGGCGCTGCTTACATCAGAGTTGATATCCTTGCTAACCGTAACAATCTCCGCGCATCCAATAATCATATTCCAATAACAGAGGGACCTGATGAGAAAGCTTTCATGTGTCATCGCCACATTCATTATTTCTTCCTTACCGTTCGCCTCCCAGGCTGACGATACGCAGCAGAAACTCGACGCATTCGACACATTCGCGCGCGAGTACCGCCTGGAAAACACCGTGCTCAGCATGTCGTATGCCATCGTGAAGGATGGCGAGATCATCGCGGCAGAAGGCATCGGCTGGCAGGATCACGACGCCGAGGAGCGCACCACCGCGGATACCTCCTACCTCGCAGCATCGATCACCAAGACCTTCAGCGCTGCGACTCTCATCGCGATGGATGCGGACGGCGTCATCGACCTGGACGACGACTTCACCAAGCTCAGTGACTGGGAAGGCCGCTGCAACTGGCTGGCGACCAGCGGCAACATCTTCGGTGGCGGCAAGCCGCTGGATGACGGTTACGTGCCACCGAAAATCGACTGTGATGCCACCATCACGTTGCGCAACGTGTTGCAGATGCGTGTGCTCGGTGAGCCGGGCAGCAACTTCCTGTACCACCCCATCGTGTACGGTCGCCTGTCCAACTGGGTCGAAGAACAGACCGGCAAGCCGTTCCGTCACTGGGTGCACAAGTACGTGATCGACCCGGCCGGCATGGAAAACACCGCCGCCGGCTGGCGCGACCCGGATGCCGGTGATGCACGCCGCCTCATCGCGCCGCCGTTCCGTCACGCACCGGAGCAGGACGACAACCTGGCGCCTTCCGTACTACCGAATACCGAAATGAATGCCAGCAGCGGCATCATCGCCAGCGTGCGTGAACTCGCGAAATATTCCATCGCGCTGGATGAAGGCAGGATTCTTGAACCCGAACTGCGCGACATGATGTGGACACCACCGGTGGATGCCGACGGCAACCCGGCGAATTACGCCTACGGCTGGTGGGCGCAGGAATGGCAGGGCAACAAGCTCGTGTGGCACGGCGGCTGGTGGCCGGATGCCTACGCAGGCTTCCTGCTCAAGGTACCGGAGAAAGGCCTCACGCTCGTAGCGCTCGGCAATACCGATGGCCTGCACTGGGGTAATCGCCTGCAGGTGGCGGAAATTCACAAGAGCCCGCTGGCGCTGAAGTTCCTGGAGATGTTTGCGGCGGAGTGATTACACAATTCGCACATAAAAAACGCCCGGCAACTTGCCGGGCGTTCTCGTTGCACGAGCGCAAGCGCCTCTCATCAGCGTAACGTTGCCGCCGGCGTGCATTGCACGAACGGGGCAAGCCGTTGGCTGGCCCGGAAACCGGGTAATTCAGCGCAGGCCGTTACGCAGGCGCCTTCCGGAAAGCGAAGCCTGCCTGTCTGGCAAGGCAGTGAGTTGTTCGTCCCCGCTTCCGGTTCCCGCTGCGGCGATGTGCCGCGGGCGATGTCGGTGGCATCAGTCCGTACGCGAATGCTGCTCACCGGCAAGAAGATTCTGGGCCAGATTTTCAAAAAGACAATAGGCGGCGGGTCCTGCGAGAAGAAATATTTCGTGGACCGGGCGAGGTAATGACCAACGTGAATTTCCCACGCGAATACTCGCGGTGAACTAGACTTCAGCGAATGGTTTGGGGGGCGTTCTCATGGTTTTTCGCTTGGTTACCATTTTGGTGGTTGTCTTTGGCGTACTGTTCTTTGCGTCTGCGTGGACTGTTGAACCCCGTCCCGCAGCGTTCGGCGAACCGGCTGTCTCACCGTTCGGCCGCATGATGACGATGCGTGCCGCGCATACCGCGACCCGGCTGGAAGATGGCCGTGTATTGCTGGCTGGAGGGTGCGCCGGCAACGGCTGTTCGCCCTTTACGGCAAGCGCTGAAATCATCGGTCCCGAGTCGGGCGCATTCACGGACACCGCGTCCATGGCGGTACCGCGCGCAAGCCATGCTGCGGCATTGTTGCCGGACGGTCGCGTGCTGGTCACAGGTGGTTGGAGCGAAGGGGCGGTAACTCGCAGTGCCGAATTCTTCGACCCACAGGCCGCTACCTTCCTGCCGGCCGGCGAAATGCTCGAGCCACGCGCCGGTCACCAGGCGATCATGCTCGATGATGGCCGCATCCTTCTCATCGGCGGAGAGCCCGGTCTCAATGAAACCGTCGCCACCACCGAAATCTTCGACCCGGCGACGGGTGCTTTCACCGCCGGGCCGACCCTGGAGACGTCACGGTCGAGTTTCGATGCGGTGAAGCTCCAGGATGGACGTGTACTGGTGGTCGGCGGGCATGGCGAGAACGGCGAAATACTCGCTTCCGCGGAAATCATTGATGTAGAGGCTGGCGAATCCGGTGTAATCGGCTCGATGAACGTGCCTCGCCACAAGCATGCCATCGCGCTGCTGCAGGATGGCCGTGTATTAGTTTCAGGCGGATCGGACACCAGTGATTACGACGGGCGTTATGCCAGTACCGAGATCTTCGATCCTGCCGACAACGAATTCCGGATGGGGCCGGACATGCACCATGCCCGCTTCAAGCACCGCGATTCCGTGATCACCCTGCCCGATGGTCGCGTGCTCATCGCTGGAGGCCATCCCGAGCCGGAAATCTTCGATCCCGAAACGGGCTCCTTCCTCCTGCTGGAGGGCGAGGCTCCCGGCGGACTTTCTTTCGCTTCCGCCACCCTGCTCTCCGATGGCAATGTCTTGCTCACCGGCGGCTACGATGATCGCATTCGTCCTGCTATTAGGGCCTGGCGAATATCGCTGCCATAGAAAGCAGGTGTCGCCCGGGTAGTACATCGCGAAATCCGGGATACTTCGGTTCCCCTGCCTTGACCCATCCGCACCGCTACGGCATATTTCCGCGCTTTTGATGCGGGACCTCTTTCCCGCGCAACGATGGAGCGGGACATGCAGGCATGGATTGATCGTCGCAAGGACGACCAGAAGGTGATCGTGGTGGGCAATGGCCAGCTGGTCGTCGACGATTCCTCCGAAACGGATTTCGCACGGGTCTTCGAGCTGGCGCTCGGCGGTGAGTCGTTCGATGAAGAGCTTTCTCACGACGCAAAGACGATCCCGCTTTCATTGGTTCTCAAGGTGGAAGGCGAAGCGAAGGACGCCACACTCACCATTCATTACTACCGGGGTTCGAGCAAGGAATCCGAATTCTGGGTTTTCGACTCGGTCGCTACGCGCGATGACATCCTGAAGGCGTTGCGTAAGGCGCTGGGTGACGATTTCACGGCCTTTGTCGACGTCTATACGCCGTTGCGGGCTGCATTCGCGCCGTTGGCGGCACTGGTCGTGACCTGGTTCCTGGTGTTCGTCTTCCACGGCGTTGCAACCGATATGGCAGCCGGCGCCAGCGTGGATACATCCGGGCGCAATTCCATGCTCAAGAGCCTGGTGGCATTCCTCACTGAGCTTTTCGGGCCGGTCGGGGTCGTGCTGCTCGGCTACGTGGCGAGTGCCGTGTGCCTGCGGAAATTCTATACGCGCTGCGTCAATCCACCGATCATTCATCGCCTGCAATCCGCACCGCACGTGCCGGTGGAGGGTTGGCGACTCGGATTGCGCTATGCGGCAGTCGCGGCCGGTGCCGTTGTGACCATTCGCGCGATGCTCGTCAGCTGGGTCGCTTGAATCGTCACGCTCAGGTGTTAGGGTGAGCGCAAACCGGCAACACGATAACCATTACATGCCTGACTCAGAACTGATCATCCGCTACGGCCAGCTGGCCGACGCCGCCATCCTCGCCTACTTCGGCGAACAGTGCTTCCGGGCCCGCTACGGGCCGGAGAACAAGTCCGAAGATCTCGAGGCCTATGTCTACGAGGCATTCTCCGCTGAACACGTAAGCGCTGAGTTCGCCGACCCGAAGGCGATCTTCCTGTTGGGTCATGTCGGGGAAGACCTGGTGGTGTACGCGAAGCTGCTGTCGCACAAACCACCCGAAGGTGTTGGCGGCAAGAAGCCTGTCGAACTGGAACGGCTTTACACCGCACCCACCCACATCGGTGAAGGTTTCGGTAGCGAGATGCTGGATTTCGCGATGGAAGAGGCGCGGCACCAGGGTTTCGACATGATGTGGCTCGATGTGTGGGAGCACAACGATGAAGCGATCCGCTTCTATGCACGCCATGGTTTCGAAGAGTGCGGCACCTGCACCTTCACCCTCGGTGACGACAAGCAGACCAACACCGTGATGTGCCGTCGCGTCGACTGACGCCGCGGCAAGTGCTAGCGTTCCGGTCTCATATCGAAACGGAGACGCCATGATGCCTCGCCTGCTGATACTTGCTGCATTCTTCCTGCTGTCCGCTTGTGCGGCAAAGCCCTGCTTTACCGACGAAGCGGTCATCCAGGTCGAAGGCCAGGAAGTCAGCCTCGAGCAGGGACTGCGCTGGGTCGTGATGTCCGGTCGCTGGTACGGCAGCCAGGCGACGGATGATGGCGGCTTTCGCGAGCACCTCGTCGAGCGGTATCCCGACGGTACCTACCAGATTCACTTCCGCGTGCATGCACCCGACGGCGAGATTTCGGATTCCATCGAAGTCGGCCGCTGGGGCGTGTCCGGCAAGATCTACTTCACGTTCTTCGCGGGATGGATGGAAGACGGGCGCATGGTTCCCGCCGATCCTTCCGATCCGTTCCACTACAACGCCTACATCATCGAATCGCTGCGTGACGGGCAGATGACCTACGTGAGCGAACCGCACGGTAATCGCTACACCATTCGTCGCGTCGACAAGCAGTTCGAGATGCCGGGCCGACCAGAGTGATTGGCTGAACGCACATGTGGTACCACCTGGCTGCCAATGTGCTGCTCGTGATCCACGCCTTGTTCATTGCTTTCGTGGTCCTGGGCGGGTTGCTTGTCCTGTGGCGTCGCTGGATGGCCTTTGTTCATCTCCCCATTGTGCTCTACGGCATCGCCATTGAATGGATCGGCTGGATCTGCCCGCTCACGCCGCTGGAAAACCGCATGCGCCTTGCAGCCGGTGAAGAAGGCTATTCGAGCAGTTTCATCGAGCACTACCTCTTGCCGCTTGTTTACCCTGTGGATTACACGCGTGAGCTGCAGTTGATGCTGGGTGCGCTGGTGCTCCTCGTTAACCTGCTGGTCTATGCTGCGCTCGGATGGCAGGCCCTGCGAGGGCGGAAAGAATGAACAAGCGGTTGCTCGCGAACGCAATCCGATACTTCGTGATGGCATTTGCGCTCGGCTTTGCCCTGGGGACGGTGCGGGTGCTGTTGCTCGTGCCACGCATCGGCGAGGCCAGTGCCGAGCTTCTCGAGATTCCAGTAATGCTGGTCGGCATCTTCTTCATTGCGCGATTCCTCGTGCATCGTTATCCGCAGCCTGCCGGCGCGTGGGTTTCGTCCGGGCTGCTAGCGCTCTTGCTGCTCCTGTCATTCGAGTTCACCGTTGTGCTTGCGGTGCGCGGGATGAGTCTCGAGCAATGGTATGCATCGCGCGATCCATGGGCATTCTCTGCCTACCTGTTCGCGCTCGCGGCCTTCGCTGCGATGCCGTTTTTCATTTCGCGTCGCCGCTAGCGCCGTTGCGAAATCACTTCCCGCGGTGAGGGGTGGTTGTTACCCTTCGCCTTCCAGAGGCAAGGGGTTTGCGCCCGAATGATTTCACTGCTGATCGTCTATTTTCTCGTCGCCATCTGCACGTCATTCCTGTGTTCGATGTGGGAGGCGGTGCTGCTGTCCATCACGCCTTCCTACGCGCAGATCCAGGAAGAGAAGGGCTCGGTGATCGGCCGTCACCTGCACGAGTTCAAGCAGAATATTGACAGGCCGCTGGCCGCCATCCTCACGCTGAACACGATCGCCCACACCATTGGCGCGATCGGTGTCGGCGAACAGGCGACCCTGATCTGGGCAGAGACCAACCCGCTGGTCACCGGCGTGGTGGTGCCGGTGTTGATGACGCTGGCGATCCTGATCCTGTCCGAAATCATCCCGAAGACGCTTGGTGCGAATTACTGGAAGCGCCTCGCACCGTTCACCGTGCGGTCACTGCAGTTCATCATCATCACCCTCTATCCGCTGGTGTGGGTGAGCCAGGGCATCACGAAGCTACTGAAGAAGGACAAGGAAGCCAGCGTGTTCTCGCGTTCGGATTTCGTCGCCATGGCGGAAATCGGCGCGAAGGAAGGCGTATTCGAACGCAGCGAAACGGAAATCATCCACAACCTGTTGCGGTTCAATACCGTGCAGGCGCGCAACGTGATGACGCCGCGCACGGTGGTGAAGGTCGCCTCGGAAGAAACCAGCATCCGCGAGTTCTACGAACGCCACCCGAACCTCCGCTTCTCGCGCATTCCTGTCTACGAAGGCAGGAGCCCGGAAGACATCACGGGCTATGTCCGAAAGGATGAAATCCTGAAGCACCTCGTCGAGGACAACGGTGATCGCCCGGTCGGCAGCATCAAGCGCGAAATCCAGGTCATCCATGAATCCTGCCCGATCCCGGACCTCTTCAACCGCTTCCTGGAAAGCCGCGAGCACATCGCGCTGGTGGTCGACGAGTTCGGTGGCATGTCCGGCATCGTGACCATGGAAGATGTGATCGAGACGCTGCTCGGCATGGAAATCATCGACGAACTGGACAGCGCCGACGACATGCAGAAGCTCGCACGTCGCAACTGGGAAAAGCGCGCACGCCGGCTGGGCCTGCTGAACGCGCCGGAAGGCGAGGACGAGCCCTCCCCGCGGAACGACTGACACAGGTCAATGCATTTGCATTTGCCCCGGGCGCAGCATCTCTACATTGGCCCGCGATGTGGAGAGCGCCATGATGAAGCGTATTGTCATCATCCAGGGGCATCCCGATCCTGCTGGCGAGCATTTCTGTCACGCACTGGCCGAATCCTATGCGGCCGGTGCGCGCGAGGCCGGCCATGCGGTTTCGACGATTACCGTGGCGGAAATCGATTTCCCGTTGCTGCACTCGAAGGAAGAGTGGGAGCACGGCGAGTTGCCGAAACGCCTGTTGCCGGCACAGAACGCCATTCGTGATGCCGACCACCTGGTGTTCGTTTATCCCCTGTGGATGGGCACCATGCCTGCCGCCCTCAAGGGCTTCCTCGAGCAGGTGCTGCGCACCGACCTCACCGTGAAAATCGACGAAAAGGGGCATTGGCAGAAGCTGATGAAAGGCACAAGCGCACGGGTGGTTGTCACCATGGGCATGCCCGCCCTGGCGTACCGCTGGTTCTTTCGCGCCCACAGCCTGAAGAGCCTGGAGCGGAATGTCCTGAAGTTCATCGGCATCAAGCCGGTGAGGGAAACGCTGGTCGGGATGGTCGAAAACCTCAGTCCGGAAAAGCGCGAACGGTGGTGCGAGGACCTCAAGGCGCTCGGCCGCAAGGGCATCTGATCACTGCAGCAGAACCGGCCTTGCGGCGAAACGCTCCCAGGCCTTCTCGTGGAAGAAGTACGCGACCGTGTTGATCGCCGGTTCCACGAGCGCGACCGCCCCGCCGACGATCCAGCTGCCCGTCATTGCCCACACCACGGTGAATGCCACGCTGAAGTGCATGATGGCGAACGTGAAGGTCTTGAGCATGGTCGGCACCTCCCGGTAACCGCGAATGGCATGCTCTGGATGATAATGATTCTCATCCGGTTTCGAAGTGAATAATTCCTATCAGCCCGATAGGTTGCGGGTTACGCACCGTTTCCCAGGCTTTCCAGCCAGCCCCGAATATCTTCCGCGACCGCCTGCCAGCCG
This sequence comes from Gammaproteobacteria bacterium, assembly GCA_033720815.1. Taxonomy (GTDB): domain Bacteria; phylum Pseudomonadota; class Gammaproteobacteria; order Natronospirales; family JAJUFS01; genus JAWWBS01. The sequence goes on from JAWWBT010000004.1 coordinate 37,242, forward strand.
GGCTCGCCGATGATCCAGTGGCCGTGTTGCGGGTATTCGACATAGGTATTTGCGCGGTTGTTGCGCGCGAGCTTGCGGGCCGTGCTCGCCACCGACCATGCCGTGACGATCCGGTCACGCCCGCCCGCGGCGGTAAATGCCGGCTGGCGGATATTGGCCATGTCGACCCAAGATGCCTTGCGGCGATCGAGAAACCACAGCCCGAGCTCGAAGAGCACGCGGCCGGACTCGGAAATGAAGTCCGCGTATTTCTCGCGTGCCTCCTGTTCGGTGAGCACGTTGAGTTCCGAAAACCGCGCCCGATGCCAGCCCAGGCGCGTCGGTTTCCCGAACAGGCTTTTCGTCAGTAGCGAGGGCATCAGGGTATACGCGACGCTGGGCGAAAGAACTTCCCACACGGCCTGTCGCCCCGCGAGCGGCGCAGGGCACAGCAGAACCGCTGCGCGACCCAGGCCGCGCGCCGCCAGCATCTGCGCCAGTGCGCCACCCATGGAGTGCCCGATGATGACCGGCGGTTCGTCGAATTCCTTCAGTTCGCTTTCCAGGTCGGCGGCGTAATCGAGCAACGAGGTACCACCGAGTTCTTCCGGCACCGGGTCATCCGGCCGGACGTCGTGATGCCGTAATGTTGCGCGCCGTACCGTATATCCGGCGCCCTCGAACCAGTCCGCAAAGGGCGTGAAGATGTCCGGCGTAGACCACATGCCGTGAATGAAGAACAGTGTCGGCTTGTTCATGACGTGCTTCCCGGGCTCGTGTGCCTGTGAGTCAGAGACCATTGAATAGCAGCCACAGGCCCATCAACGCAAAGATTGCCGCAGCGATGCCATGCACCCAGCGCATCGGGATCCGGTCGGCAAACAGCTTGCCGGCCACTACCACCGGGATATTCGCAAGAAGCATCCCGAGCGTCGTGCCGATTACCACGAAGGCCAGTGATTCGAAGCGCGCACCAAGGGCGACCGTGGCGACCTGTGTCTTGTCGCCGATTTCCACCAGGAAGAAGGCGACCGTGGTCGTGAGGAAGGGGCCGAACCGATAGCGTAATCCGGCTTCTTCGTCCTCGCTGTCGGGGATGAGCAGCCAGCCGGCCATCAGCAGGAAGCCGATGCCGAGAACCCAGCGCAGCAGCTCGGGGTCCAGCAGGTCGGCGGCAAACTGGCCGGCCCAGGCAGCCGCGAAATGGTTGGCCAGCGTTGCCACGATGATGCCGGCAACGATGGGCCATGGCCGGCGAAAGCGCGTGGCCAGCACGAGGGCGAGCAATTGCGTGCGGTCACCGATCTCGGCGATGAAGACGGCGAAGGTAGAAAGCAGCAGGGCTTCGATGGGAGTCTCCTCGGGGCGGGTCGCAGTACGAAACCACGCGACATCGGCAGCCGACCCGCCCGGGCTCGCTGCGATGTCGCAGGTCTCGTCAAGCGATCCGTATGGATGCCGTCCGGACCATGAGCCGCACTGCAATGATTGGCTCAAGTCTGTTGACCCGGACCCCGCTCGCGATGGCGGGCGACTACTCCCCTGGGACGAGAAAAATTCTAACGCAGGCGCGGCGCCATTTCATTCCCGCAAACGCGTTATTCTCGGTCCATGAATCCTGTCTTCGTCGTAGCCGCCCGGCTTGTTGCCACGCTCCACCTTGCCTTCGTGCTCTTCGTGGCGCTTGGCGGCTACTTGTTGCTGCTGGATGCGCGCGTCATCTGGCTGCACCTGCCCGTCATGGCCTATGGCGTGCTGATCGAGTGGGTGGGCTGGACCTGTCCGTTCACGCCCCTCGAGAAACGGCTGCGCCACCTTGCGGGCCTGCCGGTTTACGAGGGTGATTTCACCGAGCACTACATCCTCCCGTGGTTACCACTGCCCGGCCGGCAGGAGCGTGCCGCGAAGTGGGTCGGTCTCGGCATCATCGGGCTCAACCTCGTCGCCTATGGCCTGTTCTTCTGGCGTGGCGCCTGAAGCGACCGGCGGCAAGCCCCGTAAAGCCTGCCTATACTCCCCTGTACAACTGGAGGAGATGCACATGCTGATTTCTGCCGAAACACCCGAAGATATCGAAGCCATTCGTACTATCCAGCGCGCCGCGTTCGGCCGCGATTACGAAGCGGATCTCGTTGATTCCCTGCGGGGAGACGTCGAGCCTTTCGTTTCCCTGGTGGCGCGTATCGACGACAAGCCGGTCGGTCATATCCTGTTCACGCCGGTGGCGCTGCCGGGTACCCACGACATCACCATTCTCTCCGTCGCACCGATTGCCGTGCTCCCCGATTACCAGGGTGATGGTGTCGGTAGCGAGCTGGTGCACGAGGGCCTGGTGATGTGCGAGCACGAGGGGGTAGATGGTGTGGTGGCGCTGGGCGGTCGCGATTTCTACCCGCGCTTCGGTTTCCAGCCTGCCGCGGATTTCGGCCTGCGGACGAATTTCCCGGTAATGCAGGAAGAGTTCCTTGCCCGTGAGCTGACGAAGGATGCGTTCAGCGAGGCCGAAGGAACCGTGGAATACCCGCCGCAGTTCCAGCAGCGGTAAGCAAGGGACGCCGCTGGATTTTCCTATTCGTCGACGCCGAGGTCGCGCAGCAGTTCGATCACGGTCTTTTCGAATGCCTTGCGGAGCGAGGGAGCGTCCACGCCGAGCGACTTCACCTGCTTCTGAACGCCGGGTGTGCTGAAATGCAGCGTATCCCAGGCATGGGCGAAATCATTGCGTAGCTGTCGCAGCACCAGCAGTCGCCGGTATTGCTCCTCGGTGACGAGGTCCAGCGCCCGACACGCTTTTGCCGCTGCTGAAAAACCTGCGAGTGGTGCATTGGCATCGTCGAGCAATTCCCGCCCTGGCTTGCGGTGCCTGAAGTGAGCCAGCAGTTTCCTCTTCAGGGCTTCGTTGACGAAGCTGGCCGCCAGCAGGGCCGCCCCGCGGTCGCTTTCCGCTTCAAGCTGATCGACCAATGTCGTGATGGTGAAACCGGCTGCACTCATTACATCCCTCCAGGTCAGTGATGTGAGTGTAGCGGTTTCGAATCAGTCCCTGATATGCCATTGCGCAAGGCCGATCCGCAGCAACCACAATGCGGCAACTCCCATCAGGGCCAGACACACCTGCACCAGCTTGCCATTACCGAGTTCAAGATAATCCAGCAGCACTATGCACATGGCGGATAGCGCCAGTAGCAGCGTTGGAGGCAGCAGCTGCAGCCAGACAATGAAGCCCCTGTCGTTGAATTGCATGATCCGACCCTCCCTGGAAGTTGCCGGATGCTTGCCAAGCCGCGCCCGTTTGCCAATAGGGAGGAAACTGAAATATTGCAGAAGCATTGACGGTCTATAGTGAACTCACAAGTCGCTTCGTGGAGTCATCATGTCCCTCCCCCGTCACCGAGCTGTTCGTGCACTCACCGGATTTGCCCTTGCGCTCGCGACTGTCGTTGCCGTGGCCTGGCTGGCCTTGCCACAGACCCAACTGGCCCTGGCTGCGAACAGCGAACCATTGCGGGGCGTTAATCCGGCGCCGGCCTTTCCCAAAGGACTCGACTGGATCAACACGGAGGG
>JAWWBT010000005.1:0-39451 GCA_033720815.1 Gammaproteobacteria bacterium
CCAACCTTGTTGATCGGGATGCGGCGCGTGTCTTCGCTGCCCTGTACATCGGCGATCTGGGAAGGCTGGGTGTCACCCGTCTTGGCGGTGGTGCTTGCCGTCATGTCGTTCGGTCTCCGGTCGGATTGGCCCGGGTTTTCCGGGAGTCGGGGCTGGGATTATACCTGAGTATTTATGTCAGGTAAGGGCGCGGTGCCGGTGGTTCAAGGACAACCGCGGATTTCGCGGCCTGGTTCAGTCTTCGTCATCGAGAGGGGCAAGCCGTTCCTCGCCGTTCTCTTCCAGCAGCTTGCTGACCTTCAGTTCCGCTTCCTGCAATGCCTGCTGGCAGTGGCGGGTCAGCTCGATGCCACGCTCGAAATCCTTCAGCGCATCCTCGAGCTTCTGGTCGCCGTCTTCCATCCGTTCGACAAGCTTTTCGAGCTCGGCGAGGGATTTCTCGAAACCGGCGTCGCTCTTGCGGCTGGTGGTCTTCTTCGGCACTGGGTTACTCCGCATGAGTTTGGCGCAAAGGTAGCGGCTCGGGCTCGGGAACGCAACGACCTCAAATCGTGGCGACGGCGTGTTGTTGCCTCGCAAAATTGACTTCCGGAACCGGCCTGCTAATTTCAGGATATCTTTAGAACTATTCTAAAGGACCTCGGCCGCGTTTCCCAGCGGCCTTGATAGAAGAAGAGGAGGGCAGCCATGTCCCTGAAAGGCACCGAAACCGAAAAGAACCTGAAAGACGCCTTCGCCGGTGAATCCCAGGCGAACCGTCGCTACCTGTATTTTGCGTCAAAGGCCGATGTCGAGGGCTACAACGATGTTGCCGCCGTATTCCGTTCCACGGCCGAGGGCGAAACCGGTCATGCCCATGGCCACCTGGAATACCTCGAGGAGACGGGCGATCCGGCCACCGGCATGCCATTTGGTGGCACCCGCGACAACTTGAAGACCGCGGTAGCCGGCGAGACCCACGAGTACACCGACATGTACCCGGGCATGGCGAAGACGGCCCGTGACGAGGGTTTCGACGAAATTGCCGACTGGTTCGAAACACTCGCGAAAGCGGAGCGTTCGCACGCCAATCGTTTCCAGAAGGCGCTGGATACACTCGAAGATTAAGACTGGAGGCGCACCAGGCGCCTTGCCTTCTAATGCGCCGCCTGGCGCAATGGAGTCGTAGATGAGCCAGCACCGCGAGGGTAGTCTCGAGGCGCCGATGCGCCATCCGCTCGACTGGAAGTCGGAAGAATTCTACGACCACGGCAGTCTCTTCCAGGAGATGGAACGGATATTCGATATCTGCCATGGTTGTCGCCGCTGTTTCAGTCTCTGCAACGCCTTTCCGACCCTGTTCGATGCCATCGACGAATCCGAAACCATGGAAGTCGACGGCGTGCCGAAGGAGGTCTACTGGGAGGTCGTCGATCACTGCTACCTCTGCGACATGTGTTACATGTCGAAGTGTCCCTACGTGCCACCGCATGAATGGAATGTGGATTTCCCGCACCTGATGTTGCGCGCAAAGGCCGTGAAGCACCGCGAGAAGGGTGCGTCGTTTCGCGATCGCCTGCTGTCATCGACCGATGCCGTTGGCAGGTTTGCCGGTATCCCGGTCGTGGCCGAGGCGGTAAATGCCGCAAACCGCAGCAAGGCGGGCCGGACGCTGATGGAAAAGACGCTTGGCGTGCATCGCGACGCGCCCGTTCCACGCTATCACTCGAAGACCCTGCGCAAGCGTATGAAGTCGCGCGTGCCGAAGGACATCGAAGTCGAGGCAACCGAGCGCACGACAGGCAAGGTGGCGCTATTCGGGACCTGCTACGGCAACTATAACCAGCCGCACATCGGCGAAGATCTCGTGGCCGTGTTCGAGCATAACGGCATCCCGGTACGCATGACGCCAAAAGAGCAATGCTGTGGCATGCCGAAACTGGAACTCGGCGATCTCGATGCCGTTGCGAAGGCAAAGGAAACCAATATCCCTTTGCTGGCGAAACTGGTTGATGAGGGTTGGGATATCGTCGCGCCGGTGCCGAGTTGCGCTTTGATGTTCAAGCAGGAACTGCCATTGATGTTCCCTGGCGACGAGCAGGTTGCGAAGGTACGCGATGCCATGTTCGATCCGTTCGAGTACCTCGCGCTTCGGCACAAGGCGGGCAGGTTGCAGACGAATTTTGCGAAGGAACTCGGCAAGGTTGCCTGGCAAGTGCCTTGTCACCTGCGTGTACAGAACTTCGGACAGAAGACGAAGGAAATTCTCGAGCTGGTTCCGGGCACGGAGGTGGTTGCGATCGAGCGATGCTCCGGTCACGATGGTACTTACGCGGTCAAGAAGGAATTTCATGAGACTTCCATGAAGATCGCGCGCCCGGTGATCAATCGTGTGACGAAGGCCGATGCCGATCATTTCGTCAGCGATTGCCCGATGGCTGCCGAGCAGGTGGCCTCGGGGCTGGACGGTCATTCGGGCGGCCACCCCCTGTCGCTGCTGCGCAGCGCCTACGGAATCTGACACATCCCACAAAGGAGGGCGCATGTCCCACGAGGGCTACCACGAACCGATCGAGGAACTGTCTGACGAAACCCGTGATTTCCATCGCGCCATCGAGTCGCTGATGGAAGAACTGGAAGCGGTGGACTGGTACCAGCAGCGCATCGATGCGTGCAAGGACAAGGACCTCGCCGCGATCCTCGCGCACAACCGCGACGAGGAGATCGAGCACGCGGCAATGGTGCTTGAGTGGATTCGTCGCCGGAATTCGAAGTTCAACGACGAACTGAAGGAATACCTTTTTACCGACAAGCCGATCGCGCACAAGTAAGGCGCAGCAGGAACGAGGTTCACGATGGACAAGCTCGCACGTTCGGACCTGATGTCCCTGGAAGACTATTCCGCCAGGCGCGAAGCCTTCCGCCAGGAAGTCATGGCGCACAAGAACCGGCGCATCCTCCAGGTCGGGCCGAACGTGCGCCTGTTCTTCGAAGACAGGTTGACCATCCAGTACCAGGTGCAGGAGATGCTGCGTGCCGAGCGTATCTTCGAGGCCGAGGGTATCGAGGAGGAACTGGCTGCCTACAACCCGCTGGTCCCGGATGGCGAAAACCTCAAGGCGACCATGCTGATCGAGTTTCCGGACGTGGAGGAGCGCAAGCGCTGGCTCGGGCAGCTGGTCGGTATCGAGGATCGTACCTTCGTCCAGGTTGAAGGCCACGAACGGGTGTATGCCATTGCGGACGAGGATCTCGAACGCGATACGCCGGAAAAGACCTCCGCCGTGCATTTCCTGCGTTTCGAACTGGGCCCGCGGGCAGCCGCAGACCTGAAGGGTGGGGCGGCGGTGCATGTCGGCATCGACCACGACAACTATTCGCACATCCTGAGCCCGGTGCCTGCCAACAGCCGCGATGCGCTGGCGGCCGACATGGCCTGATCTAGTCCCGCATCGCCGTCACGCTTTTCCACCGGCTGGCCAAGAAATACCCAACCCGGCCTGTTCCGGTGTCGCTTCCCCTGCCTGAAACCCGCTAGAATGCCGCGAACCGGTCGGCCCGCCGCAACCACAAGATATTCCGACATGCGGCGCCTCTCGACCCAGAATCCTGTGCCTGTCGCGACCAGCGGCCGGCACGGCGGCGCAGGCGGATCCCGCCGCCACCACTCATGACTACGCGCAGGGAACCATGAGCAAGAATTACGACGCGTCATCCATCGAGGTCCTTGCCGGGCTCGACCCCGTCAAGAAGCGCCCGGGCATGTATACGGACACTACCCGTCCGAACCATCTCGCCCAGGAAGTCATCGACAACTCGGTCGACGAAGCCATCGCCGGTCACTGCAAGCGCATCGACGTTACCGTCTTCAAGGACGGTTCACTGGAAGTGAAGGATGACGGTCGCGGCATGCCGATCGACGAGCACCCGAAGGAGAAGCTTCCGGGTGTTGAGGTGATCCTTACCAAGCTGCACGCCGGTGGCAAGTTCTCGAACAAGAACTACAGGTTCTCCGGTGGCCTGCACGGTGTCGGTGTATCGGTGGTGAATGCGCTTTCCGAAAAACTCGACGTGCATGTACGTCGCGGCGGCAAGGAATACCACATCGGTTTCAAGTCCGGTAAGCGCACGTCGAAGCTCAAGGAGGTCGGCTCGGTCGGCCAGCGCAACACCGGCACCGCAATCCGCTTCTGGCCGGAAGCGAAGTATTTCGATTCGGTGAATTACTCGATCCCGAAGCTGCAGCACGTGCTGCGAGCCAAGGCGGTGCTTTGCCCGGGGCTGTACATCACGCTGACCATCGAGAAGAAGGGCAAGAACGAAACCTTCGAGTGGCAGTATGAAGACGGTCTCGTTGATTACCTCAATGACGAACTGCACAACCAGGAAACATTGCCGAAGGAGCCGTTCACCGGTTCCATGCAAGGCAACGCCGAAGCCGTCGACTGGGCCGTCGTTTGGCTGCCGGAAGGCGGTGAGCTGGTGCAGGAGTCCTACGTCAACCTGATTCCGACGATGCAGGGTGGTACGCACGTGAACGGCCTGCGTACCGGTCTTACCGAAGCGATTCGCGAATTCTGCGACTTCCGCAACCTGCTGCCGCGCGGTATCAAGATTTCGCCGGAAGACGTCTGGGACAAGGTCAGCTACGTGCTGTCGGTGAAGCTGGAAGACCCGCAGTTTTCCGGCCAGACAAAGGAACGGCTGTCATCGCGCGAATGTGCACCGTTCGTCTCCGGCATCGTGAAGGATGCCTTTGCACTGTGGCTGAACCAGCATCCCGAAGCGGGCGAAGCCATCGCGCAGCTCGCGATCCAGTCGGCGCAGGCGCGTAGTCGCGCCGGCAAGAAGGTCGTTCGCAAGAAACTCGTTTCCGGTCCGGCGTTGCCAGGCAAGCTGGCCGACTGTTCCTCGCAGGATACGTCGCGCGGTGAACTGTTCCTGGTCGAGGGTGATTCTGCAGGTGGCTCGGCAAAGCAGGCACGCGATCGCGAGTTCCAGGCGATCATGCCGCTGCGTGGCAAGATCCTGAATTCCTGGGAAGTCTCCCCGGACCAGGTCCTGGCCTCGCAGGAGGTTCACGATATCGCCATTGCCATCGGTGTCGACCCCGGTTCGGACAACCTCAAGGGCCTGCGCTACAACAAGATCTGCATCCTCGCTGACGCCGACTCCGACGGCCTTCATATTGCGACGCTGCTGTGCGCGCTTTTCCTGCGTCATTTCCGTCCGCTGGTCGAGCAGGGTCATGTCTTCATGGCAATGCCGCCGCTATACCGGATCGATGTCGGCCAGCAGGTGTTCTACGCGCTCGATGATGCCGAGAAGAAAGGCATCATGGATCGCATCGAGGCGGAAAAGATCAAGGGCAAGGTGTCCTCAACACGCTTCAAGGGCCTTGGTGAAATGTCGCCGTTGCAGCTGCGCGAAACCACCATGGCACCGGATACCCGTCGCCTGGTGCAGTTGACCATCGACGCTTCCGACCCGGTCGAGAAGGTGATGGACATGCTGCTCGCGAAAAAGCGTGCCGGGGACAGGAAAAAATGGCTCGAGGAAAAAGGAAACCTCGCTGATATCGAAGTCTGAATTTCTGAAGGGCCGCGTTGTAGCGCGCCCTCTAAAAGGATCCTGAAATGGGCGGTAACACTCCAAATCTCTTTGACGATTTCGAATCGCTACCGATGAAGACGTTCACGGAGAAGGCGTACCTCGATTATTCGATGTACGTGATTCTCGACCGTGCGCTTCCAAATATCGGTGACGGCCTGAAGCCGGTACAGCGTCGCATCATCTACGCGATGTCCGAGCTCGGCCTGAAGGCGGAATCGAAATACAAGAAATCCGCGCGCACCGTGGGTGACGTGATCGGCAAGTTCCATCCGCATGGCGACTCGGCCTGTTACGAGGCGATGGTGCTGATGGCGCAGCCGTTCTCGTATCGTTACCCGGTGGTTGATGGCCAGGGTAACTGGGGTTCACCGGACGACCCGAAGTCGTTCGCGGCGATGCGTTACACCGAATCGAAGCTCGCGCCGTATGCCGAGGTGCTGCTCTCGGAAGTGGCGATGGGCACGGTGGATTGGCAGCCGAATTTCGACGGCACGCTGGACGAGCCGAGAGTCCTGCCTGCGCGCCTGCCGAACGTGTTGCTGAATGGCACGACGGGTATCGCTGTGGGCATGTCCACCGATATCCCGCCGCACAACCTGCGCGAAGTGGCAAGCGCCTGTATCCGCCTGCTGGAAAATTCGCGCGCGCCGCTGGACGAACTGATGGAGCGCATCCAGGGGCCGGATTTCCCGACCGATGCGGAAATCATCTCGCCCGCGGAAGAAATCCGCCAGGTGTATGAAACCGGTAACGGTTCCATCCGCATGCGCGCGAAGTGGGAAAAGGAAAAGGGCAGCGGCAACGTCATCATTACCGCGTTGCCGTACCAGGTGTCGGGTTCGAAGATCCTCGAGCAGATTGCTGCGCAGATGCGCAACAAGAAGCTGCCGATGGTCGATGACCTGCGCGATGAATCCGATCACGAGAACCCGACGCGCCTGGTGATCGAGCCGCGGTCCAACCGTGTCGATCTCGAGCAGCTGATGAACCACCTGTTCGCGACCACCGATCTCGAGCGCACCTATCGCGTGAACCTCAACGTGATTGGCCTTGATGGTCGCCCGCAGGTGAAGAACCTGAAGCAGATGCTCACCGAGTGGATCGAGTTCCGCCAGCAGACGGTGACGAAGCGTCTCGAGTTCCGCCTCGACAAGGTCAACAAGCGCCTGCACCTGCTTGAAGGCCTGCTGGTTGCGTACCTGAATATCGATGAAGTCATCGAGATCATCCGCACCGAGGACAAGCCCAAGCAGGAACTGATGAAGCGATTCGGCCTGACGGATATCCAGGCTGACGCCATCCTCGACCTCAAGCTGCGCAACCTTGCGAAGCTCGAGGAGATCAAGATCAAGGGCGAGCAGGAGCAGCTTGAAAAGGAACGCAAGGCGATCGAGAAGATCCTGGGTTCGAAGCAGATGCTGAAGACCATGATCAAGGGCGAGCTCAAGGAAGACGCGAAGAAATATGGCGATGATCGCCGTTCGCCGATCGTGCAGCGCGACGCCGCGCAGCAGATGGACGAGACCGCGTTGATCCCGAGCGAGCCGGTTACCGTCGTGCTGTCGAAGCGGGGCTGGGCGCGTGCCGCCAAGGGTCACGACATTGATCCCGCCACCCTGCAATACCGCCAGGGTGACGAATACCTCACGGCAGCGCGCGGCAAGTCGAACCAGCTTGCGGTGTTCCTGGATTCCACCGGTCGCACTTACTGCATCCCGGCCCATTCGCTGCCGAGTGCGCGTGGCCAGGGCGATCCGCTATCCGGCAAGTTGAACCCGCCGGACGGCGCGGTGTTCGTCGGCGTGGCGCTGGGTGACCCGGAAGATTACGTGCTGGTTGCTTCGAACGCCGGTTACGGTTTCTTCACGCAGCTGAAGGAACTGCATACGCGTAACAAGAAGGGCAAGGCGTCGCTGTCGGTGCCGAAGGGCGGCAAGGCGCTGGCACTCGCCCCGGTCAGCCATCCGGAGAAGGACTGGATCGTTTCTGCCTCGAGTGAAGGTCACCTGTTGTGCTTCCCGATCGAGGAACTGCCGCAGCTCACCAAGGGCAAGGGCAACAAGATCATCAATATCCCTGGACCGAAGTTCAAGAAGGGCGAGGAAGAGATGGTGGCCGTCACCGCGATGCCGGATGAAGACGGCGTCGTCATTTACTCAGGCCAGCGTTACATGACGCTGAAATACCGCGACCTCGACGATTACGAGGGCGAACGTGGCCAACGCGGCAGGAAACTCCCGCAGGGATATCGGAAGGTGAAGGCGATTCATCCGGAATCGTTCCTGGAAAAGAAGTGATAGCGGAGACGGCAAGCGCTTGAAATTCGCCGCCGAGGCCCCATTGTTGAAGCTGGTTCAGTAACTCCCTGGAGACACCGCAATGAAACGTGTCGTGCTGTTCCTGGCCACAAACCTGGCCATCATTTTCGTGCTGAGCATCACCGCCCGGCTGCTGGGATTTACGGGTTTCCTGCAAGCCAATGGCGTTGACCTGGACCTGAATTCGCTGCTGATCTTTGCGGCCATCTTCGGCTTTGGCGGTGCTTTCATTTCGCTGGCGATTTCGAAATGGACGGCCAAGCGCATGACCGGCGCGCAGGTCATCGAGCAGCCGCGCAATGAAGCGGAGCAGTGGCTGGTTGCGACAGTACAGCGCCAGGCGCAGATGGCAGGAATCGGCATGCCGGAGGTCGCAGTCTTCGACTCGCCGCAGCCGAATGCCTTTGCGACCGGTATGACGAAGAATTCCTCGCTGGTCGCGGTATCGACCGGCCTGATGCATCACATGAACCGTGACGAGGTCGAAGCCGTGCTGGCGCACGAGGTCAGCCACATCGCGAACGGTGACATGGTGACGCTGGCATTGATCCAGGGTGTGGTGAATACCTTCGTGATCTTCCTGTCGCGCGTCATCGGCCACGTGGTCGACCGAGCCGTGTTCAAGACGGAGCGGGGCCATGGCCCGGCGTTCTGGATTACGGCGATCATTGCCGAGCTGGTGCTGGGCATCCTGGCCTCGACCATCGTTTTCTGGTTCTCGCGTCAGCGCGAATATCGCGCCGATGCGGGTGGGGCTGCGCTCGCCGGTCGCCACAAGATGATCGGCGCCCTGCAGAAGCTGCAGCAGGCGCATCCGGATCCGTTGCCGGACCAGATGGCTGCCTTCGGTATCGCGGGTAACCTGAAGAAATTCGGCAAGCTCTTCATGACGCATCCGCCATTGGAGGAACGCATTCGTGCGCTGCAGTCGATGCAGTCCTGAAAGAGGATCCGGTGAAACGAAAAAGCCGCGCTATCAGCGCGGCTTTTCTTCTGGCAGGAAACTGTCCTTGGACTACATCGGCAGGCGTGCGTCCTCGGCCATCACTACTTCCGGCTCCTGCACGTAATTACCCTGGATGTAGTTGATGCCGAGCTGCCATAGCACGGCCATGGTGTTGGCATTCTCGACGCGTTCCGCAACCGTTTCGATGTCGAGTTCCTTGGCCTTCTCGATGATTTCCTGGACGTGATTGCGCTTGGCTTCGTCCTTGCCGATGACATCCATGAACGAGCCATCGATCTTCACGAAGCTCATCTTGATGTGATCGAACATCTGCATCGGGCTGCGGCCAACACCGAAGTGTTCCAGCGCGATACCCTGCTTGTACTTGCGGCAGGTATCACCGATGTCCTTGGTTTCCTTCAGGTTCTGTTCCGCGATTGATTCCGCGACCTGGATGATGAGGGCTTTGGCAGGCAGGCCGACATTCTTCAGCTGGCCGTCCAGCCACTGCGAGAATTTCGCATCGCTGACGGTCTGGTCGGAAAGGCGAATGAAGAACTGCGCCTTCTTGCCTTCATCAAGGCTTTTCTTCAGCTTCGTCAGTGCGTGCGAGACGATCCAGCGGTCAATGCCGGTCATCAGGTTGTTGCGCTGGGCTGCCGGGATGAATTCGCCCGGCATGACTTCGTTCCCATCCTCGTCCTTCATACGCACGAGGATGTCGAATTTCTCGCTGACATCACCTTCCAGTGATGCGATCGGCTGGTAGACAAGCTGGAAGCGATTTTCCTTCAGCGCGCTCGTAATCTTCTTGACCCAGCCGGTATCGAGCAGCTTGCCCTCTTCGTCTACCTCGGCGGGCTTGTAGACCACTGCCGTATTGCCACCCTTGTCGCGCGCCTGTTTCGTGGCCTGTTGTGCGAGGTAGATCAGGGAGCCGACGTTTTCGGCCTCGTTTTCGAAATCCGCGATTCCGATGCTGACCGTCATGTTGGTCGAACGACCACCCGCCTCGAAGATTTTCGAAGCAATGGCCTTGTTCAGCTTGCCCATCGTCTTCTCGATCTCATCGATCGACTTGCGACGGACGATGGCGGCGAAGAGATTGCCACCGAAGCGCGCCACATCGTCCTTGTCGTCATCCAGGTTTTCGCCAAGGAACTCGCCAAGCGATTTCAGGACGGTATCGGAAGCCAGTGGGCCGACCTTTTCCTCGATGTCCGAGAAATGGTCGGGCTTGAACAGGACCAGGGCGCGCGAATCCTTGCTCTTCTTGGACTGCAATTCGGCGGCACTGATCTCCACGAAATGATGGCGCGTAAACAGCCCGGTCAACGGGTCGCGCTTGCCCATTTCCTCGATCTCGGACTGCATCTTCGCCTGCAGCTCGGCCGTATCACCTTCCCCGCGGATGGCCAGCTCCAGGCAGGGTTCGCCATCGAGCTCGGTCTGGGCGAATTCCAGCTTGGTCTCGAAGGGCTCGCCGTTCTTCATGCCGCGAACCTTCAATTCGTCGACCACCATGCCCTTGGTGGCGGCAACGAGAGATTTCTTGAGCTTGTCCTTGTCCTCCGGATGGAAGAGGTCCATCACGGTATTGCCGTCGACGTCATCGACGTCGTCGAATCCGAACATTTCCGCAAACGCCGGGTTGGCCTGGGTCAGGATGCCTTCCTGTACGTAGGCAATGGCATCACCGGATTCGGCGAGGAATTCCTGGAATCGCGACTGGTACTCGTTGACCAGCGTCTGGGCGGTCTCCAGTGCCCGCAGTTGCTCGACATATTCCGCTTCGCGCTTGATTACGGCAATCAGGCGGCGTTCGTTCTCCATGCTGACCAGGTCGCGCCCGCCGCGCTCCAGCACCGCGGCAGCGGCGGTATCGTCAGCTTTCGCGGTGACGGCAAGCAGCGAGGCATTCGGACAGAGACGCTTCTGCATGGCGATCACATCGTTGATGGGCGCCTCGGCAACCTTCAGGAAGCACAGGATGATGTCGGGTTCCTGCTCCTTGATGGTGTTCTCGGCATCATCAAGGTTCGAGGCCCAGCTGGATCGCACGGCATGCCCGGCAGCACGGAGTATGCCGTTCAGCTTTTCGGCATTGTTCTGTGACTGCGAAATCACCAGGACAGGAAGAAAGCTGCGTTCGACCAAGTTGGACCCCTAAAGCATTTGTGGATGTGATTCTGGCACAAGCCCTACATGATACACGGCCTGTGCGTGGCCGCTAGGCGGAGGAAGTCACAAATTTATCAGTGATTTCCCTGCTTTACCGGGTATTTCGCGAACGAGGCGGGGGACCAGGAAGCCGGGAAGGCGCCCATGAATCTCGTTGACCAGTGCTCGCGCTTCATTCTCTGGCACATCGAAATGTGCAGCACCTGCAACCGGGTCGAGCAGGTGCAGGTAATAGGGCAGCACGCCTGTCTCATACAGCGCTTCACTCAGGTCAATGAGGCTTGTCGCCGAATCATTCACGCCTCGCAGGAGGACTGACTGGTTAAGGAGGTGCACTCCTGTCTCGCGCACGGCGGCCATGGCCGCGCCAACATTTGCGTCGATTTCGTTGGCATGGTTGGCGTGTATGACCAGCGTGGTCGGCCAGGGCAGGTCGTCCAGCCAGGCCAGCAGCCCGGGATCAACCCGCTCCGGTAGTACCACCGGCTGGCGCGAATGGATGCGAAAGCGCCGGATATGCGGGATTTCGCGCAAGGCATTGGTCATTTCAACGAGCCGGCGGGTATCGAGCGTCAGCGGGTCGCCGCCGCTCAGGATTACCTCGTGAATGCCCGGGTCATCGGCAATGGCATCCATGACGGCGCCCCAGTCGCGGCGCGGGTTTTCCTCTGCATAGGGGAAATGCCGCCTGAAGCAGTAGCGGCAGTGCACGCCGCAGGCGCCAGTGGCGGTCAGCAGTACGCGGCCCTCGTATTTCTGCAACAGGCCGCGGCCATCACGGAAATCCGATTCCTGCAGCGGGTCGGCCACGAAACCCGGCACCGTGTCGTATTCCGCATCCAGCGGCAACACCTGGCGGAGCAGCGGGTCTGTCGGGTCGCCATGCCGCATGCGTGCGACGAACCCGCGCGGGACCCGCAACGGGAACAGTTCCGCGGCGCGCCTGGCCGCCGGCAGCAGGGCAGGTTCAAGACCAAGCAGCTCGAGCAGCTCGGCGGGGTCGCGCACGGCGCGTGCCTGGGCGGATTTCCACGCCGGTGGCTGACCTGTGGAAGCCATTGGCTGTATCATGTGCACCCTTCGGAGCCGGTAAACCCGGGCATTTTGCATCCACGAGCGCAAGAACACCAACCAGGGAAATCCAATGGCGAATTACTCAACCAACGAATTCAAGAGCGGTCTGAAGATCATTCTCGATGGCGACCCGCACACCATCGTCGAGAACGAGTTCGTCAAGCCGGGCAAGGGCCAGGCCTTCAACCGCGTGCGCGTGCGCAACCTGAAGACCGGCCGCGTCGTCGAAAAGACCTTCAAGTCGGGTGAGTCGGTCGAAGCCGCCGATGTCCACGAAACCGACATGCAGTATCTCTACAACGATGGCGAGATGTGGCACTTCATGGAGCCGGACACCTTCGTCCAGCACCCGGCCGACAAGGCTGCGGTGGGCGATGCGGCCAAGTGGCTGAAGGAACAGGATCTCTGCCAGGTCACGCTGTGGAATGGCTCGCCGCTGGACGTGCAGCCGCCGAATCACGTCGAGCTGAAGATCACCGAAACCGATCCCGGCCTGCGTGGCGATACCTCCGGCGGTGGCAACAAGGCCGCGACGCTGGAGACCGGCGCCGTGGTTCGCGTGCCGCTGTTCCTGAACGAGGGCGAAGTCATCCGTGTCGATACGCGCACGGGGGAATACGTTTCCCGGGCCAAGGACTGAGCACGTCTTTTTCCGCATGATTGTGTTGCGAGGTCGGGTCTGAATGCTCATGTGCTACCTGCACACTCCGCTTCATCCCCGGCCTCGCGCCTTGTCCTGCGAAAAAATCCGTAGCTCCTCGAGCTTTTCGATTCGCTCCATCGGGCGCCTTGTCGTCGGGGAAAACTCCTCGGGCTTTCATGACGCAATCCTGGTGAAACCCCGGGGCCAGCGTGAACAATGACTGACTGGCAACCTTCCGCTTCCATCGAAACCCTACGGCAGCGTGCCGCGCTGCTGGATGCCGCGCGCGATTTCTTCCGCGAACGTGAAGTGCTGGAAGTGGAAACGCCGCTGCTCAGTCGTTATGCGATTACCGATCCGGCCCTGCACAGTGCAGTGGCGCATCTCACCGGCATCGAGCGGGATTTCTACCTGCACACGTCGCCCGAATTCTTCATGAAGCGCCTGCTTGCACATGGCAGTGGCGATATCTGGCAGGCCTGCAAGGTATTCCGAGGTGCCGAGCAGGGCAGTTGGCATAACCCGGAATTCACGCTACTGGAGTGGTATCGACTCGGGTTTGATCATCATCGCCTGATGAAAGAAGTTGCCGAGCTGCTGGAGCTCCTCCTGCCTCGTCGTGTGAACGAGACGGCAGAAGTACTGTCCTACCGGAAAGCATTTATCGAGCTGGCGGATATAGACCCCTTCGAAGCCAGCGATGCCACCTTGCGGGGCTTCGCCGCGCAGCAGGGCGTAATGGCGACCGACCTGGATCGCGATGCCTGCCTGGATCTCATTGCCAGCCACGTGGTCTATCCGCAACTGGGCCAGGGCCGGGTAAGCTTCGTTACCGATTTCCCGGCTTCCCAGGCCGCGCTGGCACGACTCAACAAGGATGGCGAAACCGCCAGGCGTTTCGAAGCTTTCGTTGATGGCGTGGAACTGGCGAATGGCTTTCACGAGCTCGGTGAGGCGGAAGAACAGCGCGCACGTTTCGATGCGGAAAATGCGCGCCGCCGGGAACAGGGTGAGCCGGAAATGCCGATTGACGAACCGTTGCTGGCGGCGCTGGAGTTCGGGTTTCCGGATTGTGCCGGGGTGGCGCTGGGTTTCGACCGCGTTGTCATGCTGGCGACCGGCGCGGATTCCATCGGCGACGTGCTGTCATTCGATTTCGACCGGTGCTGATCAGGCGTCGTCAAAACTGCTGCACTTGACCATACTGCGTTGGAGAGACGCTCGAAATGCTCATGTATTCGGCTATACACTCCGCTTTCTCGCGTCTCTCCGCCTTGCCTGGCCATCGTTCGCGACGTTTTGACAACGCCTGATGCGCTATACCGCCAAAGGAATTACAAATGTTTGAACTGCCTGAACTCGATACCGCCAACAAGCCGCTGTTCTACGATGAACTTGCGTTGCAGGCGAAGGGCCTGCTCATGGACGAGCCGGATGGCATTGCCAACGCAGCGAATTTCACGTCGCTGCTGTATCACGCCATGCCGGATGTGAACTGGGTGGGCTTCTATTTCCTGCGCGGTGACGAGCTCGTGGTCGGGCCATTCCAGGGCAAGCCGGCCTGCGTGCGCATCGCCATGGGTTCCGGCGTCTGCGGTTCGGCGGCGAAGGAGCGGAAAACCTTGCGCGTGGGTGATGTCGATGCCTTCCCCGGACACATTCCCTGCGACTCCGCATCGAAATCCGAAATTGTCGTGCCGCTGGTGAAGGGTGACGAAGTGGTCGGTGTGCTGGATATCGACAGCCCGATCGGCCATCGCTTCGACGAGGATGATGAAGCGGGTGTCGAGAAGCTGGCGAAGGTCTTCATCGACACCCTTTCCTGAACTGGCTCAGCTGCGCGTAGACCCGCGCGTGGCAATACGTTGGCCGAGCTTCACGGCCTGCGCTTCGAAGAAGCTTTCGGCCAGTTTCACTGCGCGGGGTTCGAACAACAGGATCACCGTCGAGCCCATGTTGAAGCGGCCCATCTCGTCACCTTTCTTCAGGTGCACTTCGCCCGCGGCTTCGCGCGGGCCGTAATTCCAGCTGCGAATGTACTGGCCGGCCGGTGGTGTCACTTCACCGGCCCACACCGTTTCGATACTGGAAACGAAGATTGCGCCCACCATGACCTGTGCAACACGACCGAATGGTGTGTCGAAGATCGTTACGACGCGTTCGTTGCGCGCGAAGAGTCCTGGAACTGTGCGCGTGGTCAACGGATTGACGCTGAACAGGCGGCCCGGCACGTGGATCATTCGAAGCAGTGAACCATCGCAGGGCATGTGAATGCGATGGTAGTCGCGCGGCGAGAGATAGATTGTCGCGAATTCGCCGTCGTCGAAGTCTTCCGCCAGCGCCTTGTCGCCCAGCAGTTCCGCCGCGCTGTAGTCATGTCCCTTCGCCTGGAAAATGCGTCCTTCACGAATCTGTCCGACCTGGCTGACCGTTCCATCCACCGGTGAGATCACGGCTTCGGGTGCCTTGTCGATCGGGCGGGCGCCCGGCTTCAACGAGCGTGTGAAGAAATCATTGAAGCTGACGAAATCGCGCACATTGCTGCGTTCGGCCTCCTCGAGGTCGACACGGAAGCGCTTCACGATGAAACGGATCGCTGCGTGACTCAGTGCACCGCCGTGCAGCCGCGTAAGGAAGTGCATGCCGCGTGACAGGAGATGGTGCGGCAGGATGTATTGCGGCCAGACCTTGAACAGGCGGTCGATGAATCGGGTTTCCATGATGATCAATGTCCGTGATGTGAGTGGTTTTCGGATGGAGCGTCCCCGCGATGTACCGCGGCTTCGATCTCGATCCGCTGTTCGCCGAAGACGAATACCAGGATGGCGCTGTCACCGGCGGCAAGACGCTTGACCGCATCGAACAGCATCAGGTGCTTGCCACCCTGTTTGAATTCGACGCATTCGCCGGCGCCGATCGCTACGGTGTCGAGTTTTTCCATGCGGCTTGTGGAGTCGGTCTCAATGGTCTCGTGCATTTCGATACGGTCGAAGGCGCTGCTCTCGACCGCAGTGAGGGCCACGTTGGTCTCGCCATTGTTGCAGGCGATGAAATAGCCCGCCTGCACCGATGCCACCGGCGGTGCTTCGCGGATCCAGGCGTCGCGGATGACAATGCCATCCGTGGCTGCAGTGCTGTTGGCGAGTGCGGCAGCCAGGAAAACAAGCGCTTTCATTCTTCCACCCCGATGATGTTGATGAGGTCGGCGGTAATCTTGTCCGCGTGTAGCGGCGGCGTGAAGATGGTGTGCATGCGGCCCTGCGGGTCGATGAGAATCACTGTAGAGGAATGCACCACGGTGTAGGAGTCGCCTTCCTCTTCGTACCCGTAGGCAACACTCATTGCCTCGCTGATGCGATCGAGACTCGCCGCCTGGCCCGACACCCCGACGAAATCCTCGTTGAAGTAATGGGCATACTGTGCGGTGGTCGCCGGGTCGTCGCGCTGCGGGTCGACCGAGATGAATACCACCTGCGGATTCGCTTTGTCGGATTGCGCGTCGAAACGCTCGACGACCTTGTCCAGCATGAACAGGGTGTTCGGGCAGACGTCAGGGCAATTGGTGAAGCCGAAAAAGACCAGGCTCCACGTGCCGGTGAGGTCTTCGCGGGTGAATTCGCCATTCACGGTGGGTAGCGAAAATTCCGGCAGCGGCCGCGGCTGGGGCAGGGTAGTACCTGCTGTTGCCGTCGGCGGAGGCTCGGGTGCGAAAACGCCCTGGGAAACGACGAAGCCGCCGGCAGCGGCGGCGAAAAGCACGATCACGGTGAGTAGCTGTTTCTTCATGCGCCGTATTATTTCACACAGCAGTGTCGGTTATCATGACGGCCTTGCACAAATCCCTTATCCGGAGCCCGCGTGGAATCCTTCGACGAGATCAGCCAGCACCTGCAGACGGCCAGCGACTTCATCCGCTGGGGCATTACCCGCATGAATGAAGATGACCTTCATTTCGGCCACGGCACCGATAATGCAATGGACGAGTCAGTCCAGCTGGTGCTGCATGGACTACACCTTCCTTACGGTTGCCCGGATCGACTGCTGGATGCACGCCTGACCCTGACGGAAAAGAAACACCTCTACGAACTGGTCCGTCGGCGGGTGGAAGAGCGGATTCCGGCGGCCTATCTCACCGGGGAAGCGTATTTCTGTGGCATGAAGTTCCTTGCCGACGAGCGCGCGCTGGTGCCGCGCTCGCCGATCGCCGAGTTGATCGAGTCGGAATTCCAGCCCTGGGTGAACCCGGAAGGCGTGCATGCCATTCTCGATCTCTGCACCGGTGGCGGCTGCATCGCGATTGCGGCAGCTCATTATTTCCCCGATGCCACGGTCACCGGCACAGACCTGTCGGTGGATGCGCTGGCGCTGGCTACCGAGAACCGCGCGCTGCATGGCCTTGAAGACCGGGTGGCGCTGGCGCAGGGTGACCTTTTTGCGGCGGTGCCTGACGAGGCGCGTTTCGACATTATCGTGTCGAACCCGCCCTATGTGGACCGCCCGGACATGGAGTCGCTCCCCGACGAGTTCCGTCACGAGCCCGAGGAGGCGCTGGCGGCCGGTGACGACGGCCTGGATCTCGTGCGACGCATGCTGCGCGATGCGCGCAGGTACCTGAATGACGATGGCATCCTGGTCGTCGAGGTGGGTAATTCCGCGCCGGCGCTGGCAGCGGCCTACCCGGATGTCGAATTCACCTGGCTGGATTTCGAGCGTGGTGGTGACGGGGTGTTCCTGCTCACCGCGGCCCAGCTCGATGAACACGCCGCACGCTTTTAAGGAGTCGATGTGTCCGGCAATACGTTTGGCAAGCTTCTGACGCTGACCACCGCGGGCGAAAGCCATGGGCCGGGCATGGTCGCGATCCTTGATGGCTGCCCGCCGGGCCTGGAAATCTCCGAAGCCGACCTGCAGGCCGATATCGAGCGGCGTCGCAGTGGCACTTCGCGGCATACCTCGCAGCGACGCGAGCCTGACGAGGTGCGGATCATGTCCGGTGTGTTCGAGGGGCGCACCACCGGGGCGCCGATTGCGCTGGTGATCGAGAATACCGACGCACGTTCGCGGGACTACTCGAAGATTGCCGACCGGTTCCGTCCCGGTCATGCGGATTACTCCTGGCAACAGAAGTACGGTATCCGCGATTACCGCGGTGGTGGTCGATCATCGGCCCGCGAAACCGTGTTGCGCGTCGCCGCGGGTGCGATTGCCAGGAAACTCCTGCGCGAACGTTTCCATGTCCAGGTCCGCGCCTGCCTTGTCGGGCTCGGGCCGATCGAGGTCCCGGTAACTGACTGGAGCGCGGTGAACGACAATCCGTTCTTTGTGGCTGCTCCCGAAAAGCTCGACGAACTCGAAACCTTCATGGACCAGTTGCGTCGCGATGGCGATTCGGTGGGCGCACGTGTGCGCGTCGAAGCCCGTGGCCTGCCGGCAGGGTGGGGTGAGCCGGTGTTCGACCGGCTGGATGCCGATATCGCTCACGCGATGATGGGGATCAATGCGGTGAAGGGCGTCGGTGTTGGCGACGGCATGGATGTGGCGCGCCAGCGTGGCAGCGAGCACCGTGACGAACTCACGCCGGGAGGATTTCTATCCAACCACTCCGGCGGCACGCTTGGTGGCGTGAGTACCGGCCAGCCGATCGTCGTTGATGTTGCGTTCAAGCCGACATCGAGCATTCGCATTCCCGGTCGCAGCATCGATGTCGACGGCAAGCCGGTCGAGGTAGTGACCACCGGGCGACATGACCCCTGCGTCGGTATTCGCGGCGTGCCGGTGTGCGAGGCGATGCTGGCGCTGGTGCTTGCGGATCATGCGCTCCGCCATCGCGCGCAGAATGCCGATGTCGAGAAACACATCGACGATATTCCCGGCGAGGCGGAATGACGACGCTGAAGTCGCTCTACCCACGCCTGTCTGCCTATTACTTCTTCCACTTTGCCGCGCTCGGCGCGCTGATGCCGTACTGGGGTCCGTACCTGGACCACCTTGGATTCAGCGAAGAGCGCATCGGCATCCTGTTTGCGCTGCTGCTTGGCACGAAGATCATCGCGCCGAACCTGTGGGGGTGGATTGCCGACCAGCGCGGCCAGCGTATTGGCATGATCCGGGCCGGTGCATTACTGGCCATGCTGTGCTTTGCGGGGCTGTTGCTCGGGAATTCCTTCTGGCTGATTGCGCTGGTGATGCTTGGCTTCGGCTTTTTCTGGAATGCCATCCTGCCGCAGTTCGAGGCAAATACGCTGAACCATCTTGGCAGCCGCGACAACCGTTACAGCCTGGTGCGTGTCTGGGGTTCGGTGGGTTTCATCCTGGCGGTGGTCGGCCTGGGTGCCTGGCTGGAAGACCATTCCATCGAACACTTGCCGGCCATCGTGCTGGTGATCATCGCCGGTATTCTCATCGTCACGCTGCTGGTGCCGGAAGGTCCGAAGCAGTCGCATCACGAGACGCGACAATCAGCATTCACCCTCCTGAAGGATGCGCGTGTATGGAGCCTGTTTCTCTGTTTTTTCCTCATGCAGGCGAGCCACGGACCGTATTACAGCTTCTTCAGCCTCTTTCTCGAGCGAAACGGCTACGGGCCATCGTTGATCGGCTGGTTGTGGGCGCTGGGGGTCATTGCGGAAATCGGCGTGTTTCTCGCCATGCCGCGGCTGCTGCCGCGCTTCGGCGCGCGACGCCTGCTGTTGTTCGCATTTGGCGCAACCACGGTGCGCTGGCTGATGATTGCGGCGTTTGTTGATAAACTACCCGTTATTCTGCTCGCACAAACGCTCCACCTGGCCAGTTTCGGTATCTATCACGCGATCGCCGTTCATTTCGTACACCGCTATTTTACAGGTCAGTTGCAGGGGCGCGGGCAGGCGCTGTACAGCAGTCTCGGCTTTGGCGCCGGGGGTGCGGCAGGCAGCCTTGTTGCAGGATTTCTCTGGAACTCGGTATCGCCAGCCAGCATCTTCGTGGCCGCCGCCGGCATGTCCTTCGTGGCACTGCTGATCGCCGCGCGCGGTGTCGAGGATATCGGGCGATCCAACGAACCTTAAATAAAGGAACGTAATCAACATGGCCAAGTACAACGTTGCAGTCGTTGGTGCCACCGGTGCCGTCGGTGAAACCATGCTCTCGATCCTGGAAGAGCGCAATTTCCCGGTGGAGAACCTTTACCCGCTGGCGAGCAGCCGCTCCGCAGGCAAGACGATCAAGTACAACGGCAAGAGCGTCACCATTACCGACCTCGCCGAATTCGACTTCTCCAAGGCGCACATCGCGCTGTTCTCCGCGGGTGGCAGCATTTCCGCGGAATACGCGCCGAAGGCGGCCGAGGCCGGCTGCGTGGTGATCGACAACACCTCGCACTTCCGCCGTGACCCGGAAATCCCGCTGATCGTGCCGGAAGTGAACCCCGATGCCATCGAGGGTTACAAGAAGCACAACATCATTGCCAACCCGAACTGTTCCACCATCCAGATGCTGGTGGCGCTGAAGCCGCTGCACGATGCGGCGACGATCACGCGCATCAACGTCGCGACCTACCAGGCCGTCTCCGGTGCTGGCAAGACCGCGATGGAAGAACTGGCCGGCCAGACCGCTGCCTTGCTGAACGGCAAGGACGCGGAAGTGAAGGAAATGCCGAAGCAGATCGCCTTCAACGCGCTGCCGCACATCGACGTCTTCCTCGAGAACGGTTACACCAAGGAAGAAATGAAGATGGTGTGGGAGACGCAGAAAATCCTGGGTGACGAGAACATCAAGGTGAACCCGACCGCCGTGCGCGTGCCGGTGTTCTACGGCCATTCCGAAGCCGTGCATATCGAGACCAAGGACAAGCTCACCGCCGAAAAGGCCCGCGAACTGCTGGAAAAGGCACCGGGGGTCAAGGTGATGGACGACCGCGAGCCCGGTGGTTATCCGACCGCCGTGACCGAGGGTGCGAACCAGGACCCGGTCTGGGTCGGCCGAATCAGGGAAGATATTTCCCACGAACACGGACTCGACCTCTGGGTGGTCGCCGACAACGTCCGGAAGGGCGCCGCGCTGAACAGCGTGCAAATTGCGGAAATATTGGTTAAAAGGTATATGTGAGCTATAGTTAGCTCAACCTTTGAAAGGCGATTCTGAACACTTGTCCGCATCTTGCGGTGGGAACAAGGGCCCCGGAACGGGGCCCCGGTGAGGTTAAGGGAGTCAACATGCGACGTTATCTGGCCAAGGCGCTGGCACTTCTCCTGGTAGCGTTTTCGGCCAGTGCGCTGGCAATGGGACTGGGGGACATTCGCCTCAACTCATACCTGAACCAGCGACTGGACGCCGAAATCGAGCTGGTTTCCGCCGCAGCGGACGAGATCGACACCCTGGTCGTGGAACTCGCGGACCGGGACGCCTTTGAACGCGTGGGGCTGGAACGTCCTGCGATCCTGAGTTCACTGGAATTCAAGGTGGTGCGCCGTCCCAACGGCACTGCCTATATCAAGGTGACCTCGGATGAAGCCATCCGTGAACCCTTCCTGACATTCCTCGTGGAGGCCGACTGGTCGCGTGGTCGCCTGCTCCGCGAGTACACGCTATTGCTGGATCCACCGACCTTCGCTGAAGAAAGCGAACCGGCCGAGGCACGCAGCCCGGCAGTGACGCCGACGCCATCGGTGACGCCGGAGCCGGCGCAACCGACACCGCAGCCAGTACAGCGCGAAGAAGCTGTCGTGGATACGGCGGATGAACCGGAAGCGCTGGAATCCGAGCCAATGGAGCCGGCACCCGCTGAATCGGCAACCGAGGCAGAGAAGCCGATGGCCGAAGAAGAGGTGGTGGCCGAGAGCGCAGCCGAGGAAGAGGCTGTCAGCATCCCGCCACTCGAAGCGGATCGCGAAGAGCGTCGCCAGCCCGTCTACCGCCAGGCGCCGGATATCGGTGACAGCTACGGTCCGATCCAGCGCAACGAGACGCTCTGGAGCATTGCCAGCCGCATGCGCCCGGATGACAGCGTGACGATGAACCAGATGATGGTTGCCATCTATCGTGCCAATCCGGAAGCCTTCGCGGGCAACATGAACCGCATGAAGCAGGGTTACATCCTGCGCATTCCCGATTTCAACGAGGTGACGTCGCTGTCGCGGTCGGAAGCATTCCGTTCCGCGAAGCAGATGAACGAAGAGTGGGATGCTTCGCGTGGTCGCGTGGCGACCGAAGATTTCCGCACCGAGCCAGAGGCTGACGATAGCCTCAGCCTGGTCGCACCGGAAGAAGACGTCGAGCCGGAAGTCGGCACGGGCGTTGGTGCCGGTGGAGAAGCCGGTGATGTTGGCGCTCCTGGCGATGCCGCGGTCGAGCTTGATGAGGATGACGTCGATGCCGGCGCGGTGGACCTCGTTGAGGACGAAGCCGAAACTGCCGACCGCCTGATCGATATCGAAGATGAATCCATGCAGGCCGTTCAGGCCGGCGCGGGTGAAGATGAATCTGCGCCGGACGCCATGGACGAGCAGGTCGCCGACGAAGTGATGCCGGAAGACGAGCTTGCCGATACCGAAGGTGAAGTTCTCGACGAGCTCCCGCCACTGCCTGCAGAGGGTATGGAAGAGCCGACCGACACCATGGCAGGCGACGACATGGCCGATGAAGCCATGGCAGACGACACCATGGCCGATGAGGATACTGTCGGCGAAGGCGAAACTGTCGATGCTGAAGCGGCCGACGTCGCTGAACCGCCGGCAGAAGAAGAAACCGCCCAGACCCAGCCGGATCGCAGTGCAGTTGTTACAACAAGCCGTGAACCGGAGAAGGGCCTGGTCGACAAAGTCCTCGAATTTGCCCTCAGCACGATTGGCCTGGCGGTCATCGGTGTCATCCTGGTCCTGATCCTCGGCGTCATCGCGCTGATGCAGCGCCGTCGCAAGGCGGCCAAGGAACAGGCTGCCAGCGAAATGGCCGACTGGCTGGCCGACGAAGAAGGTGACAGCGAAGATACCGTGGTTGCAGGTGCCGACGATGACGACGCAACAGTCGTCGCGGGTGGCAGCGAAGATGTCACCGAAGGTGGCGATGACTTCGACGGCATGTTCGGTTCCGATGAAGAACGCGAAGGGTCTGACACCGAGGCATTTACCGAAGGTGACGACGATACCGAATCCACCCAGATGATCAGCCCGGAAGATCGTCCTGAGCCGACGCCAGAGAGCGACTCCGGCGTGGGTGGCGAGACGGTCACGCTGGACGAGAACGATCCGCTGTCCGAAGCCGATTTCAACATGGCCTACGGCCTCTACGACCAGGCCGCGGACGTTGTGCAGAAGGCTGCGGACCGCGAGCCGGACCGAGCCGACCTGCATGCGAAGCTGTGTGAAATCCACTTCGCGGCGAACAACAAGGACGAGTTCATGGATGCGGCCCGCAAGTTGAAGGAAGTGGCGGGTGCCGACAGCGAAGAATGGAGCAACGTGGCCATCATGGGCCAGCAGATTGCACCGCACGATGACCTGTTCGCGGGTGGTGGTGGCGGCTCTGCTGGCGTCGACCTCGATTTCGGCTCTGAAGACGAAGGCGAGACGGATTTCGAAGCAACGATGACAGGCTCCCCGGCGGCCGATGATTCTGCCTCGAGCGAGCCGGCAGCTGATTCCTCGGCCGGAGGTGATGACCTCGACTTTGATCTGGATATCGGCGACCTAGGTGGCGAGGAATCGACTCCTGCGAAAGAGCCGGCATCGTCGAGTGAAGAAGCGACTTCGGACACCGGTGGCGACCTGGATTTCGATCTCGACTTCGACAGCAGTGGTGAAGAAGATTCCAGTGCCGAAGAGAAACCCGAGCCGGCTGCAGATACTGGTAGCAGTGATGATTCGGATGATTTCGACCTCGGTGACCTCGGCGACATGGACCTTGGCGACATGGGTGGTGACGAGGAAGAGCCTGATTTCTCCGTGGGTAGCGACGACGAATCACCCGCAGCTGACGATGATGAGTCCTACGATTCCGACAATACCCAGACGGAATTCGACAAGGCACTCAGCGAACTGTCGGCGTATGTCGATACCAACCTGCCGGAAGGCGGTGCCGGCGACGAAGTCAGCTCCGATGAAGGCTCCGGCGGGGACGACCTGAATCTCGACGACTTCAACTTCGACAAGGAGTCGGAATCGCTGGGTGACGACGACGAGCTCGGCGGTGGCGGCGAGGATGACGACGACGAAGGCCTAGGCGAAATCGGCACCAAGCTGGATCTCGCACGTGCCTATGTCGACATGGGTGATCCGGACGGTGCTCGCAGCATTCTCGAGGAAGTCCTCGAAGACGGCGACGAGCAACAGAAACAGGAAGCCCAGGACCTGCTCGACAAGCTTTGACGTAGCCAGGCAGGTTCGCCCGCAACGGCCCCGTGAGGGGCCGTTGTTGTTTCTGTCCGCGGTATCATCCGGGTTCAGCCAGCAGGAAACCGGTCACTGATGAGAAAGCCCGAACCATCCGCGCAGACTGTGCGAAATGTCCTGCAGCGCCTGCACGTACAAGTGCGCCTGCTTGGCCTACTGGTCTTTGCTGTCCTGCTGCCATGGCAATCAACAACGGGGCTGTTGGTCGCGGCAGGATTGATTGCGCTACTCCTGCTCGATACCGGAAAATCGGCGCTTCCAGCGCTCGCGAGCCTGCGCCGCATCCGCTGGTTGCTGTTATCGCTCGCCGTGCTTTACCTCGGGTTCACCCCGGGCGAAGCCTTGCTGCCCTCGCTCGGTGACTGGTCGCCAACCACGCTCGGCGTGAAAATGCTGCTTGAACGGGCAGCGGTGCTCGTGATGATGTTGCTGCTGGCCTTGCTGGTGTTGCGAGCGAGTGGTCGCGAGGAACTGGCTGCCGGAATGCAGCGGTTACTGGGCCCGCTTTGCCGTACCGGGCTCCTGCCCAAGCGCCTGCCGCAGCGATTCGGCCTGTTGTTTCATGAGGTGGACCAGATCGAAGCGCGGGTAAAGGAGACGCGCCGTGACAGGGCGCCGTTCATGCAGCGTGCCGCAGCACTCTGGACATCGCTCGAGGAAATTCCCCCGGCGTTGGAGAATACGTCCGGAGATGGAGCTTATGAGCTGCCACGCGTTCCGGCCTGGCAGTGGGGTGTTCCGCTGGTCATTCTTGCCTGCGGCATAGTCGGTATTTACACGGGAGCCTGAACCACGATGCGAATTGCCTTTGGCATCGAATATGATGGGAGCGATTATTCCGGCTGGCAGTGGCAGCCGCACGCGAAGAGCGTGCAGGAAACCCTGGAGAAAGCCGCCGCAAAAGTCGCCAACCACGAAGTGAACCTGACCTGCGCAGGACGCACCGATGCCGGCGTGCATGCGCTCTGCCAGGTCGCGCATTTCGATACCGATGCAGATCGCAGCGAGCGCTCGTGGGTGCTCGGCGTCAATTCCAACCTGCCGAAATCCATCAATATCCTCTGGGCGCGTCGCATGCCGGATGATTTCCATGCACGCTACTCGGCCATCGGACGCAGTTACCGCTATGTCATTCTCAACCGCTGGACGCGTTCAGCCATCGACGCTGATCGTGTGACCTGGTGCTACCATCGCCTCGACGCCGAACGCATGCACGAAGCCGCGCAGTACCTCATTGGGGAGCATGATTTCTCGTCGTTCCGTGCGGTTGCCTGCCAGTCGAAATCACCGATGCGCTGTGTCGAGGAAATATCCGTACAGCGTGACGGCAACCGGGTGGTCATGCACGTGCGCGCCAATGCCTTCCTGCACCACATGGTGCGCAACATTGCTGGCGTGCTGATGACCATCGGCAAGGGCGACCGCCCCGTCGAGTGGGTTAAAGAGGTGCTGGAAGCCCGCGACCGCGAGCAGGGTGGCGTGACCGCAGCACCACATGGCCTGTATTTCCTCAAGGCACACTACCCGGAAAAATTCACGCTCCCAGGTACGATTGACTGGCCCGAGCCGGGCCACTGAGCCCCGAATTCGGTTCTCCTTGTACACTCAGGTCCGCGCTATTCCGAGCAAGCCGTGATCAGGCTGGGAATCCTTTCCTCAAGCCGTTAAAGTCGGGGGTCCGCGTACCGCCTGATGGTATGTCGACTGGCTCGCCCCTTGCCAGGTAATGGGGTATCCGAACCGCGCTGGAATTCCTGCAATGCGTACCCGAATCAAGATCTGCGGCATCACGCGAGTTGATGATGCTGTTACCGCTGCCTCGCTGGGTGCCGACGCAATCGGTCTTGTGTTCGCGCCGGAATCGCCGCGCGCCATCGATATTCCGACCGCGCGCTCGATCATTGCGGCACTGCCGGCCTTTACCGAGGTGGTCGCGCTGTTCCGCGATCCCGATGCCGACGCGGTTCAAGAGGTCATTGATGCCGTGTCGATCGACCTGTTGCAGTTCCACGGTATCGAATCGCCGCGTTTCTGCAGGGATTTCGGTCGTCGCTACATCAAGACCGTGGGACTGGCGAACCTGGAATCACCGGAAACGGTCATTGCCGAGTACCACGATGCGGCGGCAATCCTGTTTGATAGCCATGGTCATGGTGAAGCCGGTGGTACCGGCAAGGCGATGGACTGGAATTACCTTCCGGAAGTAACGCATGCGCCGGTCATCCTGGCGGGTGGTTTGCGGCCGGAAAACATTGCCAAGGCGGTTGCCACGGCAAGACCCTACGCCGTTGACACGAGCAGCGGGGTAGAACATTCGCCGGGTCTGAAGGACGCGGCGCTCATGGAGCAATTCATCAACGAGGTGCAACGTGTCGATGCAGAACATCGAGGCTGAGACAGACGTGAACCTGCCAGACAGCGAAGGCCATTTCGGTCGATTCGGCGGCCGCTTCATTGCGGAAACGCTGATGGAGCCAGTGGAAGAGCTGCGGCAGGCTTACGAGAAGTTCCGGAACGATCCGGACTTCATTGCGGAAATGGACGTGGAGCTGACGGAATTCGTCGGTCGCCCGTCGCCGCTGTATCTCGCCGAACGATGGTCGAAGGAACTCGGCCTGAGCGTGTACCTCAAGCGCGAAGACCTGAATCACACCGGCGCGCACAAGATCAACAACACCGTTGGCCAGGCACTATTAGCCAAGCGCATGGGCAAGAAGCGCATCATCGCAGAAACCGGTGCGGGCCAGCACGGTGTCGCGACCGCGACCATCTGCGCCAAGCTCGGCCTGGAGTGCATCGTGTACATGGGCGAACAGGACATGGAGCGCCAGTCGCTGAATGTCTTTCGCATGCGCCTGCTTGGCGCGAAGGTCGTGCCGGTGACGTCCGGTTCGCGCACGCTCAAGGACGCGCTGAACGAAGCGATGCGTGACTGGACCACGAATGTCGACAACACCTTCTACATCATCGGCACGGTGGCAGGGCCGCATCCTTATCCGATGATGGTGCGCGATTTCCAGGCAATCATCGGTCGCGAAACGAAACGCCAGTGCCAGGAAAAGGAAGGTCGACTGCCTGACGCACTCGTTGCCTGTGTCGGTGGTGGTTCGAATGCCATCGGGCTGTTCCATCCGTTCATTGCCGATGAATCCGTGAAGATGTTCGGCGTCGAGGCCGGTGGAGATGGCGTAGAGACCGGGCGTCATTCTGCACCCTTGTCGGCCGGCAAGGTTGGCGTGCTGCACGGTAATCGCACCTATCTCATGCAGGATGAAGACGGCCAGATCATCGAGACGCACTCCGTATCAGCAGGCCTGGACTACCCGGGCGTGGGCCCAGAACTTGCCTGGCTGAAGGACGAGGGTCGCGTCACCTACGAAAGCGTGACCGATCGCGAGGCGCTGGATGCCTTCCACAAGATCAGTCGCACCGAGGGCATCCTGCCCGCGCTGGAAACCAGCCACGCGCTGGCCTATGTCGAAAAGCTCAAGGACAGGCTGGAACCCGGCAGCATTGTTGTCGTTAATCTCTCCGGTCGAGGCGACAAGGACGTGCAGACCGTGGCGAAGGCCGAAGGAGTGGAATTGTGAGCCGCCTCAACCAGCGACTTGAACAACTGCGCAGGGAAGACCGTACCGCACTCGTCGGTTACCTGGTTGCCGGCGACCCGGACGCCGAGAGCACCCCGGAGCTGATGCATGCACTGGTTGCCGGTGGCGTGGACGTGATCGAACTGGGCGTACCGTTTACCGATCCGATCGCTGACGGCCCGACCATCCAGGCGGCGTGCGAGCGCGCCTTGCGCGGTGGCATGCGACTGGCGAAAGTCTTCGACATCGTGCAGCGCTTCCGCGAAAAGGACGCCGAGACCCCGATCGTGCTGATGGGCTACCTGAACCCGCTGGAAGCGGTGGGCTACGAGGATTACGCCGCGCGGGCCCAGGGTGCCGGCGCTGACGGCCTGCTGGTCGTCGACCTGCCGCCCGAGGAGGCCGCGCAGTTGCAGCCGATACTGGCGGAACACGACCTCGAGCTGGTGGCACTGGTGTCCCCGACCACGCAGGCCGAGCGCATGGCGCGCATCTGCAAGTCGGTAACGGGATTCGTGTATTATGTATCGATAAAGGGCGTGACCGGTGGCGGCGGCATGGACCGCGGTGCACTGGGCGAGCGCCTGGCGCAGCTCCGCGAACTGACCGACCGGCCGATCGGTGTCGGTTTCGGCATCAGCGATGCGGAAACGGCGAAGGCCATCGGCGAAAGTGCGGATGCCGTGATCATCGGCAGTGCAATCGTGAAGCGCATCGCTGACAAGGGCGCTGATGCTGCGCCAGAATTGCAGCAGTACCTCGCGGAAATCCGCGCGGCACTCGACGAGAATTGATTCGCGCCGTGAATCCGGCATGAAAGCCGACCGGCAGCGACGGAAAGAACAACAGGGGCAACATGAACTGGTTCCGTAAACTTGTACCGTCTCGCATCAACACGAATTCCGAACAGCGCCGCAGCGTTCCGGAAGGCGTCTGGACGAAGTGCACCGGCTGTGATGCCGTGCTCTACCGTGCAGAGCTCGAGCGTGGCCTGCATGTCTGCCCGAAATGTGGGCAGCACATGAGAATTTCCGCGCGCCAGCGCCTGGAAATGTTCCTCGACCCGGAATCCGGGGTCGAGATCGGTGCCGAGGTCGAGCCGGTCGACATCCTCAAGTTCAAGGACAGCAAGAAGTACAAGGACCGTATCGCCGCGTCGCAGAAGTCGACGGGCGAGAAGGACGCGCTGATCGCGATGGAAGGCACGCTCAAGGATGCACCGATCGTTGCCGTGGCCTTCGAATTCAAGTTCATGGGCGGTTCGATGGGTTCGGTCGTCGGCGAGCGGTTCGTCCGTGCCGCGAAGCGCGCCATCGAGAAGCGCTGCCCGCTGGTCTGCTTCTCCGCATCCGGTGGTGCGCGCATGCAGGAAGCGCTGTTCTCGCTGATGCAGATGGCCAAGACCAGCGCGATCCTCGCGAAGATGTCCGAAGAAGGACTGCCGTATATCTCGGTCCTCACCGACCCGACGACGGGTGGTGTATCCGCATCGCTGGCAATGCTCGGCGACATCAACGTGGCCGAGCCGAAGGCGCTGATTGGCTTCGCCGGCCCGCGCGTCATCCAGCAGACCGTTCGCGAGACGCTGCCGGAAGGCTTCCAGCGCTCGGAATTCTTGGTCGAGCACGGTGCTGTCGACATGATTGTCGATCGTCGCGAAATGCGTGACCGTCTCGCCAATATCCTTTCCATTCTCCAGCGGCGCCCGGTCTCGCACTGAGTTGCCGGGCATGCGCTTCGCCACGCTGGACGATTGGCTGGCCTGGCAGGAGCGCCTGCATCCCTCCAGCATTGATCTTGGCCTGGACCGTGTTCGCACGGTCCTCGCCGCGATGCAGCTGCAAGATCCTCCCTTCGATATCCTTACGGTCGGCGGGACCAACGGCAAGGGATCGGTTGCGCATACCGCGGCCAGCATCCTCATGGCATCCGGACAGCGCACCGGGCTCTACACCTCGCCGCATCTCTCACAGTACAACGAGCGCGTGTGCATCGATGGCGTACAAGCCGGTGACGAGGAGTTCTGTGCAGCCTTCGCGGCGGTTGATGAGGCACGTGGCGACGTATCGTTGACCTATTTCGAGTTCGGCACGCTCGCGGCCCTGGAGATATTCCGTCGCCGCAATGTGGATGTCGCCGTGCTCGAGGTAGGGCTCGGTGGAAGGCTGGACGCGGTAAATGCCGTTGACCCGGACGTTGCCGTTGTCGTGTCAGTGGGCCTGGACCACACGGACTGGCTGGGCGACTCCATTGAATCGATTGCCGTCGAGAAAGCCGGTATCTTTCGCCCGTCGACACCCGCCATCTTCGGTCGGGGTCCTGCTCCGGCATCCTTGCGCAGCATCGCTGAAAGTCGTGGTGCACCGCTTGCCGTCGGGGGCGAGGATTACTTCGCCGAGCCGGACGGGCAGGGCTGGACCTTCCGTAATGCCGAGCACTCTCTTCCCGCGCTTCCCCGGGCCCGCATGCGCGGAGCGCACCAGCTCGATAACGCTGCCACGGCGGTGGCCGCCGTGCTGGAGCTGCGTCCGGGGCTTCCCGCAGATGTGATTCGGCAAGGACTCGCTGATGTCGTGGTTCCGGGCCGGCTCGAAGTCATCGAGCTCGGTGATGATTGCGAGCTGTGGCTGGATGTCGGGCACAACGCCGCCGCGGCTGAAGCCGTTGCCGCCGCGCTTGCTGCAGAATCCCGGCCGACCCGCATGGTGCTGGCCATGCTGGCAGACAAGGATGCAGCGGCGTTCGTTGCGCCACTGGCAGGCGAGGTGACACGCTGGTATCTCGGCTCGCTGGAGGGTTACCGTGGCCAGTCGGCCGTGGAACTGCATGGCCGACTGCCGGCCGGGCTCGATATTGCCGGCGAATTTCCGGATATCGAATCGGCGGTGCAGGCCGCGCTGGCCGACCTGGAACCGGGAGAGCGCTTGCTGGTGGCCGGCAGTTTCCATACGGTCGGGGAATTCCGGGCCAGTGGTTTATACTCTGAGCTCTCTCGCAGTGCCGCAGATCGCAGGACGACACCCGCATGATGGAACAGCAACTGAAAGAACGACTCGTTGGCGCTACGGTACTGGTGGTACTGGCGATCATCATCATTCCGGTCATCCTGGATGGCCCGGGAAGCGACAAACCCTCGCAGCAGCGGCTCGACCTTCCAGCGGCCCAATCGAATGGCGAACGCCGCACCGTGCGCATTCCACTGGACGAACCCTCGAAGCCCGCTGTCGAGAAGCGTTCGGCAGGGCAGGAGACTCCTGAGACCGAACCACCTGTGAGCGAACCGGCAGAAACCCGGCCCGTCGCCGAAGCGGGTTCCACCAGCCCGGAAACAGAAGCCGCGACCTCCGGCACGCAGCCCCGTATCGTTGAGCGCGAGCCCGAGGAAACCACCGCGCGAGAGCCGGAGTCTCAGCCTGCAACCAGCAAACCTGCGCCGGCGTCCAGCCAGCCCTGGACGGTACAGGTCGGCAGTTTTTCCAGTGAGGAGAATGCCGAGGGCCTGGTCAAGCGCCTGAAATCACTGGGTTATTCGGACGCGTTCGTCAGCCGCTACAACGATGGCAGCATGATTCACTACCGCGTTCGTGTTGGTGGTTATGCCGATCGCGACGCGGCAGCAGCCCGTGCCGAGGAAATTCGCAGCCGTAGCGGGGAGCCGGCTCGGCCAGCGAAGAACTGACCGCATTGCGGCACGAAGTTTCATAACAGCGACTGGCGCGTTACGGAATTGTTTCTGCTAGAATTCGCGCCTCGCGACGGATTCCTTTCTGCAAACCGTGGGGCGGTGACATGGTCTGGGTCGACGGCGTTTTCATCGCAGTCATCATCCTTTCTTCCCTGGTGAGTCTCTGGCGAGGCTTCGTGCGCGAAGCGCTCTCGCTCGCCACCTGGATCCTGGCATTCTGGATTGCCTGGGCCTTTTCCGATCACGCTGCTCCCTGGTTCGGCACCTGGCTTGATACGCCTTCGCTGCAGACCGTCGCCGGATTCGCATTGCTTTTCTTCGTCGTGCTGCTGGTCGGTGCGATGATCAACCACTTTGCATCGCTCGCCATCGAGAAGACCGGGTTGACCGGGACGGACCGGATGATCGGCATGATCTTCGGCCTGCTGCGCGGTGGCGTGCTGGTATCCATCCTGGTGCTCGTTGGCGTGCTGCTGAAGCTGTCGCGCGACCCGTGGTGGCATGAATCCTTCCTTATTCCGTATTTCCTTCCGCTGGCAAAATGGCTGATGGCCTTTTTTCCCGGCAACCTCGGCTGATTGGGTGAGATGACATGTGTGGAATCGTAGGTATCGTCGGGCGCAGCCCCGTCAACCAGTCCATTTACGACGCGTTGACCGTGTTGCAGCACCGGGGCCAGGATGCTGCCGGCATCCTGACCTGGGACGGCGATCGTGTTCACGTTCACAAGGCCAACGGCCTGGTGGCGGATGTCTTCCGCCAGGAACACATGGAACAGTTGACCGGTAACGCCGGCCTGGGTCATGTGCGTTACCCTACGGCCGGTTCTTCCGGCGCGGACGAAGCGCAGCCGTTCTATACCAATTCGCCATGGGGTATCTCGATTGTCCATAACGGCAACCTGATCAATGCCGCTGAATTGAAGGAGCTGATGTTCAAGGAGGACCTGCGCCACCTGAACACCGACTCCGATTCGGAAACCATCCTGAATGTCTTTGCGCACGGCCTGCAGGAGCATGCCGAGAATCGTCATGTGACGCCGGAATCGGTCTTTGCCGCAGTCGCAGATGTGCACAAGCGCTGCATCGGTGGCTACGCGATCGTATCGATGATCAACGGTTACGGCATGGTGGGTTATCGAGACCGTTGGGGTATTCGCCCCCTGGTGCTGGGCAAGCGCGAGGGCGAGCACGGCACCGAATACATGCTGGCGTCTGAAAGCGTGGCGCTTGATGCGCTGGATTTCGACCTGGTGCGCGATGTTGCGCCGGGCGAGGCGATCATCATCGATTTCGACGGCAACATGCACAGCCAGCTGTGCGCGGAAAAGACCGAATACCACCCCTGCATTTTCGAGTACGTGTATTTCGCCAGGCCGGATTCCATCATCGATGGCATCTCGGTCTACAAGGCGCGCCTGCGCATGGGCGAGGCACTGGCAGCAAAGATCATGAACGAGCGACCGGATCACGATATTGATGTCGTCATCCCGATTCCCGATACCAGCCGCACCAGCGCGCTACAGATGGCACATGACCTTGGCGTGAAATTCCGCGAAGGCTTCATCAAGAACCGTTACATCGGTCGCACGTTCATCATGCCGGGCCAGGAACAGCGCAGGAAGTCGGTGAAACGAAAGCTGAACCCGATTGACCTGGAATTTCGCGACAAGGTTGTGCTGCTGGTGGATGACTCCATCGTGCGTGGCACCACCTCGCAGCAGATCATCCAGATGGCGCGCGATGCAGGTGCCCGGAAGGTCTATTTCGCATCAGCTGCACCGCCGGTTCGTTTCCCGAATGTCTATGGAATCGACATGGCTGTGGCACAGGAACTGATTGCTTCCGAACGCGACGTCAAGGAAGTGGAAAAGCTGATTGGTGCGGACTGGCTGATTTACCAGGATCTCGACGACCTGGTCGATGCCGTGCGCTTCAGGGACAAGGAGCCGCGCCAGTTCGACACGTCCTGTTTCTCCGGCGAATACGTGACCGGTGGCGTGGACGAAGCCTACTTCCAGCACTTGCGGGAACTCCGCTCGGATGAAGCAAAGAGCGAAAGGGAAAAGCAGCGCGCCAAGGCTTCCTGAAACTGGCGAGTGACGCAAAAGAAAACCGGCCCCGAATTCGGGGCCGGTTTTTTTGTGCCGTGAATGATTGCGCTTACAGCGAAGCGGCAATCCACTTGTCGACCTGTTCCTCCAGGATGCTGAGCGGCACGGCGCCGTTCTCGAGCACAACGCGGTGGAACTCGGTGATCTCGAAATCGTCACCCAGTGCCTCGCGGGCACGTTCGCGCAGTTCGAGAATCTTGAGCTTGCCGATCATGTAGGCGCAGGCCTGGCCCGGCATCACGATGTAACGCTCGATTTCCGCGACCACATCCGACTGCGGCATGCCGGTGTTGTTGGTCATGTACTCGATGGCCTCCTCGCGGGTCCACTTCTTCGCGTGGATGCCGGTATCCACCACCAGGCGGACCGCGCGGAACAGTGCGGCCTGCAGGTAGCCCAGGCGATCGTACGGATTTTCCTGGAAGCCCATTTCAGCGGCGACCTGTTCCGAGTACAGCGCCCAGCCTTCCGTGTAGGCGGTGAACAGCGGGAACGTACGGAAGATCGGCAGGCCTTCCATTTCACCCTGCAGGGCAATCTGGAAATGATGGCCCGGGATGGCTTCGTGGTAGGCCAGCGTGCGCATGCCGTATTTCGGAATTTCGGTCACGCTGCGCAGGTTGGCGTAGAAGATGCCGGGACGCGAACCATCGCGCGCAGGTGAGTTGTAATACGCACCCGGTGACGTCTTTTCCTTGAACTCGGGAATACGTTTCACCTCGACACCGGCTTCCGGCCGGAGGTTGAAGGCTGAATCCATGCCGGCACTGATTTCGTCGATGATCTTCTGGTAATCCTCGAGAATCTGTTCGCGACCTTCGTCGGTATCCGGGTAAAGGAACCGATCTTCCTTCGACAACGCCAGCATGCGCTCGCCGACCGTGCCTTCGGTGTAGCCTTCCGATACCAGGATGGCATCCATCTCTGCCTGGATGTTGTCGACTTCGCGCAGGCCGATGTCATGCACGGCCACCGGATCGAGGTCGGTGGTGGTGTGCGTGCGTAACTGCTGGCGGTAGAAGGCATCACCGTTCGGCAGCTTCCATACGCCGTCTTCGCTCGTGGTCTTCGACTTCACATCCTTGAGGTAACCCAGCAGGCCTTCATAGGCCGGGTACACGACATTTGCCACTGCGTCTTCGGTCTGGGCCAGGAGGTTCGCCTTGCGTGCGTCATCCAGCTCGGCCAGCTCGGCGAGCTTGTCTTCCATGTTCGTATAGAGAATGTTGGCCGATGATTCGTCACCGACAAATCCTTCAACTTCGTTAATGACGCGATCAACCACGAATGTGGGCGGCAGGATGCCTTTCTCTTCGCGCAGCACCAGGCCTTCGCGAACCTCGTCAAACACCCGACCGAACTGGTTGAGGCGTGCAATGTAATCCTCGGCGCCTTCCTCGTCGTTGATCTGGTGGGTTTCCACCATGAAGGTTGGCAGGTTGCTCTGTACGCCGAACAACTGGTTGACCGGATAGTTGTGGTAGACGAATTCCTCACCGCGCAGGTTGTTCTCGATGAACCATTCGAGGATGCGGGTGGAGAGCTTCTGGCTCTCGGTCTGGTCTTCGATATCGTAGGAGCGCAGCGTTTCGAGTGCGTCGCGCATCATTTCGATGCCTTCCTGCGCTCGCGCCGGGTCGCGCGAGTCGAGGTCGTCGGCGTACCAGTCGGCCCAGCCCGGCAACATGCGCATCTGTGACAGCATTTCCGGGCTGTCGATGGCGAATTCGATGAAGATGCGGTTATAGAAATGATCGATATTGAACGGCTTGAACCAGATCAGTTTCGCCAGCCATACGCCGGCAATAATCAGCAATACGGCGAGCGTGCCGAGGATCGGCCGCTTCAGTGAACCCTTTTTCATCTGGAATCCCCTTGTGATGGTTTCCGGCGCGCCCATTACAGCGCCGGCGTCTATCGCTAGACTCCAATAGTGAACCTTAGTTCCTTCAGGAGTACGCCGATGTTGCCGCAAAAGCGCGACAAAAGGAATTTGCTGCTCGAAATCGCTGCAGATGCCGTTGCAGCAGTGCGGCCGGAAAGTGTCTTGCCGACGGCGCTTGAAAGGCTGCCGGCCGGGGAGGGGGTTCACCTTCTGGCCATTGGCAAGGCGGCGAATGGCATGGCAGGTGTTGCGGCGAAGTCGCTGGGAGATCGATTGCTGGATGGGATCGTAGTGGCACCGGGACCTGCGAAACTGCCATCGCGGCTTCGCCATTTTACTGGCGAGCACCCGGTTCCGGGCGAGGGCAGCCTTGCTGCAGGTGAGGCAGTTGTCGCTTATCTCGAGGATCTCGAGGATGAGCATCCATTGCTGTTGCTGCTCTCCGGTGGAGGTTCGGCGCTGGTCGAAGCGCCGGCACCAGGTATCGGCGCGGCGGATATTCGCAGGGTGCATGAATACTGCGTCGGTAGTGGCCTGCCTATCGAGGTCATCAACGGCGTACGAGCGCGTGTCTCAGCCCTGAAAGCCGGTGGCATTGCGGCGTTGGCCGGTCACCGGGAGAAGATTGCGCTGGTGATTTCGGATGTCGTGCACGCGGGTGCCGAGTTCGTGTCATCAGGGCCATTCAGCCCGGAACTGGCGCATGCGGAACTGCCACCGGACCTGCCACAGGACATCCTCGATGTACTCGACAGGGCAGGTGCAGTGGATCGAGCCGCGGGCCAGGTTGAAGTGATTGCCGACAACGACATGGCAACGTCGGCAGCGAAGCATTTTGCCCAGAAAAGTAATGTCGATGTCGTCGGTACGGAAGCATTGCATGGTGATGCCGTTGCAATGGCGCGCACGCTCGCCAAGCGCATTCGCGACATGCCGTCCGGCCTGCTTGTGGGTGGCGGCGAAACGACGGTGCGCTTGCCCGATCAGCCCGGACGAGGAGGGCGCAACCAGCAACTCGCGCTGGCGCTCGCGTGCGAGCTCGCGAATGAAGATGGCTGGTGCGCACTGGCGGTCGGCAGCGATGGCATCGACGGCAGTTCGGATGATGCTGGTGCGCTGGTAGACGGTGGCACGGTCGCGCGTGCGGCACTTGATGGTTTCGACGCTGGCGATGCCCTTCGTCATGCCAATGCCGGGCTGCTGCTGGAAGCGGCAGGCGATCTCGTGCACACCGGCGAGACCGGAACGAATGTCGCGGATATCTTCCTTGCCCTCAAATGGTAACGCCGGCTTGCTCGAGTGGGACCGTGATTCCGGCTGGCGTATAATCCGCGCGCCATGACGAAACATACCGATATCCATTCCTTCCTTGGGTCACCGACTCCGTCGACATGGGTCGAGGTGGCCGCGGGCGATCTCGAAACGATCCTCATCGACCACGCCCATTGCGAGAAGAAGGCGGCCTCGAGCGCGCTGAACCTGCTGTTCCGTTACCCGGATCGCGACAGGCTCGTGCATCGCATGTCGCGCCTGGCGCGCGAGGAATTGCGGCACTTCGAGCAGGTTCTGAAACTGATGAAGCCGCGTGGCGTGACATTCCGGCACCTGACGCCATCCCGCTATGCGGAAGGGATGCGTCGCGAACTGCGCAGCCATGAGCCGCAACGGCTGGTCGACCTGCTGATCGTCGGTGCCTTCATCGAGGCGCGCTCCTGCGAACGCTTCCAGGCGCTGGCTCCGGCGCTGGAAGATCGTGAAATTGCGGATTTCTATATCGGCCTCTGTGAATCCGAGTCACGCCATTTCCGGCATTACCTCGAGCTCGCGGAAGAAGCGGCAGGCGAGGATATCAGCGCGCGTGTCGAGGTGTTCCGCGATATCGAATCACGGCTGAATCTCGATCCCGATTCGGAATTGCGTTTCCACAGCGGCCCACCGACGAAAGCGGCTTAATCGAGCGGGATCTCCAGCAGGCTGACGCCAGCCGGCGAGCAGCGAAGCAGGCTGCCCTGTTCGTACCAGTCGCCGAGCACGATGCGCTGTCGCGTGCGGCCTTCCAGCGGGAAGGTATGAATGCCGGGGCGGTGAGTATGACCGTGGATCATGCGGCTCACATCGTGCGCCAGGAATTCGGATGCAACCGCCTCGCGGTTCGCATCCATGATATCCATTGCCTTGCCTGATTGTGCTGCCTTGCTGTCCGCGCGTGCCTGTGCGGCGAATGCCTTCCGTGCTTCCAGTGATTGCGACAGGAAATTCGACTGCCATTGCGGATCGTGAAGCTGCT
Source organism: Gammaproteobacteria bacterium (assembly GCA_033720815.1). Lineage (GTDB taxonomy): Bacteria > Pseudomonadota > Gammaproteobacteria > Natronospirales > JAJUFS01 > JAWWBS01. The sequence goes on from JAWWBT010000005.1 coordinate 37,681, forward strand.
CGCGCACCTTCAGGTATTCCACGTCATCGGTGCAGAGGGTATCGCCGTGCAGCAGCACGGTCGGGACGCCATAAAGATCTATCACGGTCGGGTCGTCCAGCAGGGTGAAGCCGGTCCGTTCGGAAAAACGCTTGCCGACCAGGAAATCCCGGTTGCCGTGCATGAAGTACGTATTCACCCCGGTGGCAGAAAGTGCCGCCATTGCATCCTGTATACGACCATGGTGTTCGTCCGGGTCGTCGTCGCCGATCCACGCTTCGAAAAGGTCGCCGAGAATGTAGAGCGCCTCGGCCTGGCGGGCATCGTTGGCCAGGAAATCGAGAAACAGCTCGGTGATGCGTGGCCGTGCCGGGTCGAGGTGCAGGTCGGAGATGAACAGGGTGTGGCTCATTTCTCGACCTTTTCGTCAGCCGACTTGTCTTCGGCTCCCTGCGCCGCTTTGATCATCTGGCGGGCCTCTTCGGGTTCCACGACGCTGGCCTTGATGATGTAGACCGGGCGGAAGGGCACGTCGCGATCAATCACGATGTCGGCATCTTCCGGGCCGGGGCCGGTCGGGATCTTCGCGATGTCGTCGACCACATCTTCCATGCCCAGCGCCACGCTGCCGAATACCGTGTAGCCACCGTAAGGTCCGGTCCAGTCAAGGCCGGAATTGTCCTTAAGGTTGAAATAGAACTGCGAGGTCGCGGAGTGCGGATCATTGGTGCGTGCCATCGCGATCGTACCGCGCAGGTTGCGCAGTCGCGAATCGCGCGATTCGTTCTTTACCGGCTCGCGGGTTTCCTTTACCTCGAAGTCCGGCGTGTAGCCACCGCCCTGGACGACGAAGTCCTTGATCACGCGGTGGAAGGTCGTCTTGTCGTAGAAGCCGTCCTCGACGTACTTCACGAAATTCTTCACTGTCGCCGGTGCGCGCTGCGAGTAGAGCTCGACCAGGATTTCCCCGTCGGTTGTTTCAAGCAGGACGTATTGTCGCTCGCCGAGGTCACCTTCCTGGACGGTCGATTGTTCGGCGGCGTGCACGCCAGGCAGCAGCGAGAAAGCCAGCAGCAGGGCAAGAGTCAGTCGTTTCATGGCAAATCCTCCGTTAGCGCGCATCTTACCGGGCCGGCCGCCGTGGAGGAACCGGCGGCAAAAGTCCCGCCGGGTCTGCTAAGATTGCGCGCCTGATTCACTTCGCCGCCTTGGCGTTCCGGACATCACATGATCACTCGCTTCGCACCATCGCCGACCGGCCGCCTGCATATCGGCAACGCCCGTACGGCACTGTTCAACTCGCTGCTCGCCGGGCATTCCGGTGGCGAGATGATCCTGCGTATCGAGGATACCGATGTCGAACGCTCCGATGCGGAGCACGAGGCCGGGCTGCTAACCGACCTGAAATGGCTGGGTATTCACTGGCAGCAGGGTCCCGACGTCGGCGGCCCGCACGCGCCGTATCGGCAGTCCGAGCGCAGCAAGCTTTATGCGGATTTCTATTCCACGCTGGAAGAGAAGGGCCTGGCCTATCCCTGCTTCTGCTCGCCCGAGCAGTTGAAGCTGGTGCGAAAATCGCAGCTTGCCGCGGGCCAGCCGCCGCGCTATTCCGGAACCTGTGCGAACCTGTCGGCGGACGAAATACAGTCGAAGCTTGATGCCGGTGAAAAGCCGACGCTGCGCTTCCGGGTGCCGAAGGAGAGTATCGTTCGCCCTGGAGCGCCGGGTCGAGGCGGCCCGCGCCGAAATTGAACGGCTCGACCGGCTGCGCAGGGCCGGGATCGAGGAGCTC